>JALXES010000056.1 GCA_027069365.1 Candidatus Moraniibacteriota bacterium
TTTTGAAGCGCGTTGGTGATGTGGCAACAGACGATGATGCTAACCAAGTAGTGTGTACCGCAGATGTGAAACTGTGTCCGGATGGCTCCTATGTTGGTCGCGTGGCTCCGAGTTGTAATTTTGCAGCATGTCCTGGCGATACAGGAGCCTCTGGTGATGATAATGCGGGCACAACAAACAGCCAGACAACAAGTGCCGGCAATCAGCGCCTCCAGCCCGCAACACGCAGTGCAACACGCGCGCTACAGCCATCATGCAAGAGCAACTGGTCATCAAATGTTAGTGGCAACTTTGCGCGACCGGATGGCCTCGTGGATGTCACGTGTGCCGGTGATGATGTTGTTGTGCACGTTGGCAAAGAAGGTGACAACAACTACTACACGTGGGGTGAGGCATACTACACGACCGATGGTGACAATCTCTCCAACAAGACGACTGTCAACGGACAGCGTGACGCAACAGGCAAGTGGGTTGTGGGGAAGGGTGAGGTTGTTATCCCACAAGCGCCGCGCAGTGTGAACTATGTGGCAACGTATACGTGTGTGCGCAGTGATGGTGCATGGCAGTGCGGTTGCGCAGATGGCACGCAGAATTGCTCGCAGCCGGAACAGGGTAAGTTCATCTGGTACCTGACCGGTTACAATCGCTAGCTGCATACGGCAAGAAGCTGCTCATAACGGGCGGCTTTTTGTATGGTGTGGAGAGAGCAAAAGTAGTGTATAATACACAGAAAGCACTAATGCAACAGACAGCTATGCACGTACAAGACACAGCCATCCCTGATGTGAAGATGATCACACCGCGGCTCTTTGGTGATGCGCGCGGATTCTTTGTGGAGAGCTTCAGTGCGGCGCGTTACCATAAAGCACTGGGTGTTGCGCCGGCCGAGTGGACGCAAGACAATCTCTCACACTCTGACAAGGGCGTGTTGCGTGGGTTGCATTTTCAAAAAGCGCCACATGCGCAGGGCAAGCTTGTCAGCGTCTTACGTGGCACAGTCTTTGATGTGGCGGTGGATATGCGCCCGGACGCACCAACGTATGGGCAGCACGTGAGCATCATACTGACGCCACCAACGCGTGGCGCTGATGGCGCGTGGCACTGGCAGCAGTTCTGGATTCCGCCGGGGTTTGCGCATGGGTTTCTCGCGCTAGAGGATAACACGCTCTTTGCATACAAGTGCGCGTATAGTCCGTACGTGCCGGACGCGGACGCCGGTGTGCGCTATGACGATCCGGACATTGGCATCGCATGGCCGTTGGAGGCATATGATATTGACAGTCCAATTGTGAGCGCTAAAGATGCTGCTCACTCACCATTTGCCGTATTGCGTGCTCAGGGAGATGATAAAAGACAAAACGTATGAAGAGTAGTGTTCAATTGAATGTGTCACGCAGTATTATGCTAGCTATCGCTCTGTGGAGTGTGGCGGCATCTGCTTACGCGGCACCGTTGTTGCTGCCCTTGGGTGATTCTATTACCCAAGGGTGGCCACCGGAAAAGTATCCGGCAGCATACCGTGGCCCCTTACAGGAAATCATCGGCACGGGTGCTTATGATTTTGTGGGCCCGTTCCAGAGTGGCGAAGGTGATATGGATCCGGATCATGCCGGCGTGGGTGGCGAAGAAACGCCCGCTATTTATGCGCGTCTCCAAACGTACATGGATGGGGAGATGGCGCACGCGCCAGAGGGTTCAGTCGTCCTTATCCACGCTGGAACCAATGATGTTCTGAACGGCAATTCCGTAGAGAGCGCTCTCCAACATATTCGCTCAATGGTGCAGCTTATTGCGCAAAAAAATCCTTCTGTGCACATATACCTTGCGACTATTGTGCCAATCAACAGCGGCGCCAATACAACGGCACAGCAGCTTAATGCGGGTATTCGTGACTATGTCGCACGGGCTAATCTGCCGCAGCTGCATCTGGTAGATCACTATGCGGCATTTGTTGCCAATGCGCAGTGGCAGACTGCTCTCCTAGAAGAAGATACGGTACACCCAAATGCGGCGGGGTTGCGTGTAATGGCGCGAACATGGGCGCAGGCATTGCGTCAAGGCACGACAGCGAATGCCGCAACACATGCGACAGCGTCACAGGCTGCCACAACAGCACAGCAAACAACGACCACCAATACATCAAATAGTGCCGCTACACAAGGCACAGTACTCGTGCAAGAGAATTGTGCTGTACCGTTTGATGCTGCGGTTATCCGCAATCCTCTGCTCGTGCCGGCGCGAGGGATGTCATGGAGCTGCGCGCGCGGCATAACATTTACACTGGGCACAGCGCAGACATACACATACAAAACCGCGTATGTTACACTGGACGGCGAACACTTCACGCAGAAATTTGACCTCACCGGCACAACAGATGCATCCGGACAGTGGATTATAGGTCCGGCAAAAGGTGTTGTGCCGAACAGTGCGGCAAACCAAGATAATTTTGTTGCAGTGTACAGTTGTCAGAAAGTCGGCACGACATTCCGCTGTGGATGTACAGCGGATGGACGATGTTCTGATCCGCTGCGAAATCACTTTCAGTGGTATGTGCAACAATTTGAGCCGGATTTTTAAAGGAAATATCACTATGACACAGGCAAAATATCCCCTCACACGTGAGGAATTTGAGACCATTTACAGCAAAGTACCGCGATTGTGCGTGGATCTCATCGTCGTGACGCCGCAGGGGATTGTCCTGTCTGAGCGCGTGGACCCGCCGGCGGCCGGGCTGTGGCATCTGCCGGGCGGGACGGTCTACAAGGGGGAGCGCCTAGCGCAGACAGCGCACCGTATTGCACGGGAGGAACTGCTACTGACGCCGGAGGACTTCAACGCACCGCCACAGCGACTGGATGTCATTGAGTACGACTTCTCCCACGAAGCTGGCTACACGGGCTTCCCGGTGGGCGTGGTGTATGTGTTGCGCACGCAGAAGACGCCGCAGCTTGGGCGCAGCGCAGCGTCACTTGCATGCTTTCGCACACTGCCACAGAATATGATTGCCGAGCAGAAGCAGTTTGTGGAAGCGTGGGCAAAACGTTATGATAAAGTATAATGATAACAATATGAAACTACTTGTTACCGGCGGTGCCGGCTTTATCGGAGGGAACTTTGTCCACTACATCCTGGAACACTATCCGGATGATGAGGTGGTGGTTTTAGATAAGTTGACCTACGCCGGGTGTCGTGCGACGCTGGCGCGGTGGGAGGATGACCCACGCTTCCGGTTTGTCAAGGGCGACATCTGTGACGCGCAACTCGTTACAGAACTTGTGGCGGATGTGGACGTTGTGGTGCACTTTGCTGCAGAGAGCCACGTGGACCGCTCCATCACCGGTCCGGCAGCGTTTGTGCAGACCAATGTTGTCGGCACATTCACGCTGCTGGAGGCGGTGCGTGCGGCGCAGGAGGCTGGGCGTGAAGTACGATTTCACCACGTCTCCACGGACGAGGTGTTTGGTGACCTGGACAAAGATGCGCCGGCATTTACGGAGCAGACACCCTATGATCCGTCCAGTCCCTACAGCGCATCCAAGGCGTCCAGCGACCACTTCGTGCGCGCGTACCACCGCACCTATGGCATCCCGGTAACGATTAGTAATTGCACCAACAATTACGGCCCCTACCATTTCCCGGAGAAACTCATTCCGCTGGCGATTACCAACCTCATGGATGGCAAGAAGGTGCCGGTATACGGCACGGGTGAGCAAATCCGTGACTGGCTGTTTGTGACGGACCACTGCCGGGCGATTGACCTGATTGTGCGCAGTGGGCGCATTGGGGAGACATATGGTGTCGGTGGCGACAACCAGCCAACTAATCTGGATGTGGTGACCAAAATCATCACGCACATGGGCAAGGACCCATCCGAGTGGATTGCGTATGTGGAAGACCGCAAGGGGCACGACTATCGCTATGACATTGACTACACCAAAATTCACGACGAACTGGGGTGGGCGCCGAGCGTGACCTTTGACGAAGGACTTGCGCAGACGATTGCGTGGTTTGAAAACAACGAGAACTGGTGGCGACCACTCAAAGAGCGCACAGGGAAGTAGCGCGGCGCCCCGGTTGTTCTACCGGTTGCAGGTGAGAGGGCACTATCCGTGCCCTAGCATTGGTGTACTCATACAGCTTTGCACAAAAACAATTAGTTGACAAATAATCAACATCATGCGATAATATAAGTGCTGGAAAGGGTCCGGCATTTCTTTGACAACCCAACAAATTCCCGGGGATTTCAACGTTCTCGGGGACGAGGAGGAAAGATGAAAAAGCAGGAAAAAAAGGCAGCAAAAAAAGTCGCCGCCACCGGCAAGGTGGCACTGATTCTCCGTGCGTTCGCAAAGGACGCGCAGGCCGTCCCACAGCGTGTGGCAATGCTGCGCGAGATGATCACCACGGCACTGTCCGTGGATATTGATGGCGAGCAAGCCATCAAGGTTGTCCACATCGTCGTGCCTGAAGACCGGGCATACGGCGACGTGGACTGCGGGCTGCTAGCGCCGGCGCTGCAGGAAGAATTTGCCGGCAACAAGCAAGTGAGAATTCATCGTTTGTTGCACGGTGACATCTTCTGCGCCGCGCTCAATTTCGGTATATTCAAAGCCTCGGTTGGTGGAAGCAAATACAGCATTATTGCTTCCGCCGAGGCACGCTCGTATATGAACGCGCCGACACTGGAAGGCCTCTTCCAAGCAATGGGCTCCGGGGCAAAGGTTGCCGGTGTGGCAATCAACGAGCTCCAGGAATCAATTCTGGAGGGTCGCATCGCGAATACGTTTGCAATGTGGGACAACGAGGCGCTGTCCACCGTTGCCGGCTTCAGCCCACGCGCTGCAAAGCCACGTAACGATAAGGAAGCCGTCTATATGCGCGGCTGGAGCGAGGACCAGGGAGAGGTCTTCTACCCACTTGCCGGCGTGGAGGAGATGATCCCTCTTGCCCGGCTGGTTAAGGCACACGGAAAGTGCATTGCCGTCGTCATGCCGCGCGCAGAAGACGGGTCGGTGCAGCACTACGAGCTGCCGACAGACCCGGAAATGCGTCAGCGGCATATCAAGAAAATGGGGACGAAGTTCCCCAGGCAGTGTGCGCTGCTGGCTAGTGAGGGGATGGAGCCCTCGGTACTGGCGGGCGCTGTCATGAAATAGAGGTGTTACACTTCAGCCATTCACACATTGTGTGGATGGCTGTTTTCTATGTTACAATCTCTATATTAGATAACGAAGATGCAGTCATACACATGATTTTACTCACGCTCATCCCGCTATTTGACGCGTTGAAGAACGTGGCGATGCAGCCAAACGCGTAAGTGTGTTGATTGATATTGCTGCCGGCGGGCTGCTGTTTGGTGAACAACACTATCGCAAGGCTTTCGTGCCCGCGATAATCATGCTTGCCGGACTATTCATAATTCTCTTCTAAACTCTTGTTGATTGGCGCTCTGTCATATGCTATGCGGGGCGCCGTTTTTTTATCACACCATCGTTTTTGTGGTATGATGGAATATAATCACTATCATTTTCGTATTCATCACTATGCTCCAGGACCGTTCACAAGGTGTACACATCGGTGTTGTTGCGCGCTCGTTTCAGATTAGGGCAACGGACGAGACGTTTGACCACAACCTCTTCCGCGAGAAGGTTGTTGTGCCGGTCAAGCAGCTACTGGCGCAGACAGGGCACTTGGTGCAGAAACTCGTCATCGTTACGAATGCCGACGTGCGCAGTGCGTATGCTGAAGAAATTGCTGCGGATGGTACGACGCCAACCATGCGCGCTGTACGTGCGGCCTTTGCTGATGATGCGCGTGTAGAAGCTATCGCGTGCACAGACTGGGGCAAGAATGTTGGTAGTGGCAATGCACTGAATGTTGGGGATAGCTACATCAATGGCACAACAGATCTGGAGTTTGTGCTGAACTGGTCGCCGGAAATGGCGGTGCTACCGCGCCACCTCTACCGTGCGATTGACATGATGCTGGACCGCCCGGCGATGCAGGTGGTTGGCTTCTATCGCGAAATGTGGTGGGAGCGCACACAGTGGAATATCGTGCAAAACACGATTGCGCTCTATCGTCTCAGCACGCTGATGGCGATGGGTGGCTTTGCGCGTAAGTGCGATGGTGATGACGGGGTGATGGTGCAGACGGAGGAGTATGGTCCCGTGCTGCGCGCGGGCATGGAGGACTTTCACTATGTGCTGCGCCTGTTGCGACGCAATCGCGAATACCGGCACGGTATTGTGGGTCTGGAGGCACCTCTGGAGTGGCATGTTGACTTTGATCCACAGTCTGAGCGGGGTAAAAATCATCTGCGCAAGGTTGCGCGACAGTATGCTGTGATGCGGGAGTGGTGCAAGGATGTCTTTCCGGAGCAGGATGTTTACGAAACACTCAACCAGTATTTTGAGTCGCGCATCTCGCAGTGATGGATAGTGTGGTATAATAGAAAAAGGAAATGCTGCATGTGCAGCGTGAGCATAAGTCATTAACATAAACACATATGCGGGAACAATATTTTAACTACATGATGGGGCATGATGAGCCGGTGCGACGTGCGCTCTTTGGTTCATTTTCATGGGGGACACTTGCCGACTGGCTGGTTACGGCTGCGGTGGTTGTGCTGGCAATCATTGCGGCGCTGTTTGTGGCGTCCACACTCTCCCGTTTTGCGCTCATGCTCGTGAAGCGCGCAAAGATTGACGCGGCATTCACCAAAATCGGCTGGGCGGAATATCTGGAGAAAGTTGGCATGACACTGACGCCGAGCACGCTGGTCGCATGGTTGGTGAAGTGGTTTGTCATCATCGCCGCGTTTTCTATGGTTGTGGACTACCTCGGCGTCACGCAGGTTTCTGACTTCCTCACAAGCGTGCTGGCGTACATTCCAAGCGTGATTATCGCTGTGGTCATCCTGGTTGTGGGTTCGCTCTTGGCCACCATGGCACGTACAGGAGTCAGTGGCGTTCTGTCACATGCGGAAGGGACACTGGATGCGTCTATCGTGGCAAATGTGGCGTACTATGCCATCATGACGGTAACAGTACTCGCCGCACTTGACCATTTGGGCATTGGCGGCAATATGATTGAGATTTTGTTCATGGGCATCGTCTTTGCATTGTCGCTGGGCGCCGGACTGGCATTCGGTCTGGGTGGCAAGGAGCATGCAGCGCGCCTCTTGGACCGCATGGGAAAGAAATAAGTGCTACCTTCCAAAACCGTCTCTCTGGGGCGGTTTTTTGGTAGCGCGTATTGCCACGTAACGTGCATTGCCGTTGGAGTGGTTGTTTGCTATGCTGGAGATGTGTGAGAGATGTTGATGATGGTCTGTATTTCATGAGAGCAACGTATGACAAATAAGAGCGTTATTGTTCACGTGCCGATTGGCGTGTATGCGGTAGTGTATGCGCTGGGACTACTTGCTGTTGTGCGCTTTGCGCTGAGTGATGTGATGTACGTAAGTATTGCCGTTGCTGCGTTGGCGGTGCTCAGTGCGCTTGCCGGGCGAATGATTGCGCGTCACTTCTTTTTTGCAATTGTGCCGGTGACGCTGTCTATCGCTTCGCTGACGCTCTTGTTCTTTATCGATAGCCCGCGACAGCAGGATGTTCTGATTGCGCTTGTGGGAGTGCTGGTCTATGGCGTGATG
The DNA here is from genome assembly GCA_027069365.1 of Candidatus Moraniibacteriota bacterium. GTDB lineage: Bacteria > Patescibacteriota > Minisyncoccia > Moranbacterales > JALVQA01. The sequence goes on from JALXES010000056.1 coordinate 7,655, forward strand.
CTGGGGTCGTATCGCCTCAGCCGTCAGCCGCGTGATGCAGTGGCGCGCGGGATGGTGATTGCCGGCGCAACGACGGCAGTGTTTTTTGCGTACGCGGCGGTGTTTGCGGTGTATCTGAACTTTGTCATTCCGGCGTGGGTGATTGGTGTGTGTGTGTTTGTCGTCACGACAATCATCTCGTGGCAGTACTTCGTGATGATTGCGCACGGACGGTTTGTGCAGACCATTGTCTATGCTGTGGCACTGGGCAGTGTGCTGACAGAGGCGGCGCTGAGCGCTGTGGCGTGGCCGTTCGGCTATCTGACAACAGGTGTTGTCTTGCTTATGATATACTATATACTATGGGACCTGGCGCAGAGTTTCTTTTTGGACCGACTCTCCAAAACGCGTCTCGTTGTCAACGTCATCTTTTTCTTGGGCATGGCGACGATGGTGCTGGTGAGTGCGCAGTGGTTGCCGGTTGTCTAAGTCACTGATATGAAGAGGTTTATCAAAATTGTAGCGTGGAGTATTGGCGTGTTCGTGCTGGGCGGTATCGGCGGGCTCTTTGTGCAGCAAAAAGTCGTGCCTGTGTTGGCGACGTATGAGTGGGCGCGCACGTTGCCGCTGGTGCGCTCGGCACAGGAGCGCACGACAATTATTGAGCGTACGGAGAAGGTACAGATCACAGAGGATGAAGCGGTGCGCCGCATCGTGGCGCAAGTGCGCAGCAATATTGCGCTGGTGAGCGTGGCAGACGGCAGCGCGACACGCAGTGGTACCGGTGTGTTTGTGACGGGTGACGGCGTGATTGCAGCGGATGGTAGCGTCACTGCAGGTGCGACGGAAGGGACGATTACCGTGTTCTTGCCAACAGGCGAACTGTTACCGGCAACGCATGTTGGCACGGATCGTGTGACAGGTGTGGCATTTGTGCGTGTCAAGAGCGCGCGTGAGAACTATCCTGTGATGTCATTTGCGCGGACGCAAGATTTGTATGCAGGGCAGCGGCTAATGGAAGTTGGTGTCGATGCCGGCGTTGCAGAGAATATCTTTGTGATGACAACACAGATGCAGGCACTTGCAACGCGTGTAGATACGGGAACATCAGATGCGTGGGCAACAACGATAGAAGCGCAGACGACGGAACGCCAGCGCAGCACAGTGCTGGTGACGAATCGTGGCGAACTTGCCGCGCTGGGTAATGCAACGCGATTGTTGCCGGCAGACGCCGTGCATGTCGCGCTGACACGATTGCTTGCCGGACGCTCGGATACGGCAGTGGATTTGGGGATTACGTATCGGAGTGTGACACCAATGACGCTGACAGATGATACGTACGGCTATGGTGTTGTGGTAACACACGTGACGCGGGGTGGACGTGGTGACAAGAGTGGATTGCGGGTGGGTGACCACATTACCGCACTTGATGGCCAGAAGCTGTCAGCATTCCGAACGCTTCCAATGGTCCTGGGTGTGTGGCGTGAAGAGAGAGCACTGGAGATGACGGTTGTGCGTGACGGCACGATGGTGACGCTTACGCTGCCGGCCACACCCACTGGCGATATTTGACACACGCCGCGTGAGCATGATAGTGTATAGTATTGTTGAACCCAAATTATATGGCAGAGATCAAACCAGACATTGAAACATTTGCACGCATCAAAGTTGTTGGTGTGGGCGGCTCCGGCAACAATGCCGTGACACGGATGATTGATGAGAAGGTGGAGGGTGTGGAATTTGTCTCCATCAATACGGATGCACAAGCGCTGCACAACTCCAAAGCCGGTGAGAAGATTCACATCGGCAAGAACCTCACAAAGGGTCTGGGTGCCGGGATGAATCCGGAGGTCGGGCGCCAGGCGGCGGAAGAAAACCGCGACGAAATTCAGGATGTGCTCAAGGGGGCGGATATGGTCTTTATCACATGTGGGCTGGGAGGTGGCACCGGTAGTGGCGCGGCACCAATCGTGGCGGAGGTTGCCAAGGAGTCCGGCGCACTGACGGTTGCGGTCGTAACCAAGCCATTTATGTTTGAGGGGATGCAGCGCAAGCGCATTGCGGATGAAGCTCTGGAGAATCTGCGCGAGCGCGTGGATACGCTGATTGCCATTCCCAATGACAAGCTGCTGAACATCATTGACCGCAAGACTTCGCTCATCAGCGCGTTTAAGATTGTGGACGATGTGCTGCGGCAGGGTGTGCAGGGCATTTCCGATCTGATTACCAAGCCGGGAATCGTCAATGTAGACTTTGCCGATGTGCGCGCGGTGATGCGTGACAGTGGAAGCGCACTGATGGGGATCGGTGTGGCGACCGGCGAGGAACGTGCGGCAGAGGCGGCCCGTGCGGCAATCAACTCACCACTCTTGGAGCTGTCTATTGATGGTGCGCGCGGCGTGCTCTTTAACGTCAGCGGCGGCAGTGATCTCACGATGATGGAGATCTCCGAAGCGGCAAACATCATCACAGAGAGCATTGATCCTGAGGCGCGGGTCATCTTTGGTGCGGTCAGTGACGACGCGGTACGCAAGGGTGAGATTCGCATTACAGTGGTGGCGACGGGATTTGATGATCGTGCACAGAGTGCAACAACTGAGCAAAAGCTTTCGCGTGCAGCGCTGGAGCAAATACACAAGAAAGAAACACCACGTGATATGCAGCAACGACTGCGTGATGTGGTACAGGGCACAGCAGAGAGCGAATCAGTCCAACAGCAATCGTCTACAGCACGTACGGAGGCTTCACGCACAGAGCATCCACCGGCAGAACAGCACGCTGATGCGGCGCCTGTCCAACAAGACAGCGCATTTGCCCATCGTACTATTGAGACATCGGCGCCGGAGGCTGCTGCAGATGACGAAGCCGTGCATCAAGATGATGATACAACGCCACTGCTGCAGCGTATGACGTTTCCACGCCGCAAAAAGACGATGGAGCCGGAGATTATTTTGGATGAGCGCATTGAGGAGCCACCGGCACCAAAAAATGACGTAGCGATGGACGATGACGAGTTTGAAATCCCCGCGTTTATCCGGCGGAAGCTCAAGAAGTAGTGCGTCCGAGGAACTGCACGAGACGTGCAGTTTTTTGATTGCGTCAGTGCGTTATGAGAAAAAGTATGCGTATTATCGTCAACGTCATAGCACGTGCGCGCACCGAGTCGGTGGAGAAGCTTGGTGCGGGCATGTACAAAGTGCGCGTGCGAGCGGTTGCCGAGCGCGGCAAGGCAAACGATGCTGTCACTGCTGTGCTGGCGGCGTATTTTGGTGTACCACGCCGTGCCGTGCGCATTGTGGCGGGGCGTACAACGTCACGGAAGATGGTTGATATTGATGTGGGTAATGCATAAGCACATTTTCTTTGTCGGCGCCATCGCGGCGTTCTGTGGCGGTATTGGTATTGGTGTTTTTGTGCCGGCGTGGGCATGGTTTGTGTGTGGCGCTGTCACGCTGCTTTTGTTGTTTGTGCTCCTTGCGGCACCACAGTTCATGCGAGGCGTCTTTGTGCTCTGCGTGCTTGGCGCTCTTGCGCTGGGTGTGTGGCGCGGTGCTGTGCGTGATGCGTGGGCGCATGCGCCGCGCGTGTACACCGGTGCACACGCCGAACTTTATGGCGTGGCACGCACGGATGCTGCGATTGGCGCATTTGAGCAGCGCGTGCTCGTGCGCGTGCGCTCGTGCTCAGTGGAGGGTGCGCCGGTGTGCCCACTGCGCAATCTCCTCGTGCGCACAGATGCCTATGAGCGCCGCATCACTATGCGCATGGGCGTGCACGTCACGTGCACACTTGCAGCCGTGCAGAATTTTACACCGGACTTTGATTACGTGATGTACTTGGCGGCAAAGGGTGTGCGGTACGAATGCCGGGCAGATACGGTGGATGCATGGGAGAGTCCATTGCTGCGTGACACGCTCTTCCTGCTCCTGGCACGTGTGCGCATGTACTTTGAAGAACGTCTCACACACGCTGTCGTGCAGCCACAGGCGGCACTTGCGGCGGGGCTTCTCTTTGGCGGCGACGAACGTCTCTCGGAGGCGTGGCAGCAAAAGTTTGCGCTTACGGGTCTCACACACATCGTGGCGGTTTCCGGCTACAATGTGACCGTTATCGCGCATGCGCTGATTTTGCTGGGCATTTGGGTGGGGCTCTGGCGGCGGCACTCGGTGTGGCTGGCACTTGGTGGCGTGGTGCTGTTTGTGGTGATGATTGGTGCGCCATCACCGGCGGTGCGCGCCGGCGTGATGGGTGTGACGGTGCTGCTGTTGATGCGTGGTGGGCGGATGGGGAGTGCGCTGCCGGCGCTGCTGTTTGCTGCGGCAGTGATGCTCGCAGTCAATCCGTTGCTTGCGCGCTATGACATCGGCTTTCAGTTGTCGTTTTTGGCGACGCTGGGAATTATCGTCTTCTATCCGTTGTTGGAGCGCACGCGCATGGGACGTGTGCGCGCACTTGGGTTGGCAGAGATTATCATGGTTACAACGAGTGCACAGGTGTTTGTCGTGCCGCTGATTGCCTATCAGTTTCACACATTCGCGGTCATGTCACTTGTGGCAAATGTGCTCGTGCTGCCGCTGATTCCTGTGGCGATGGCACTGACGGTTGCGGTACTCATTGTGGGAAGTGTGAGCACGACACTTTTGATGTGGGGCGGGTGGGCGATTGCGCTTGTGCTTGCGTGGGTATTTGATGTGGTGGCGTTCTTTGCCTCCATGCCGTGGGCGCAAGTGACATTTGAGACGGTGCCTGCGTGGTGGCTTGTACTGTGGTACGGTGGTGTAGGTGGTATACTTGTGATAGGTTTCAAGCGGAGAGAGCGGTGCTACCACAGAGAAAAACTATGACAATCCAGAAGATACTTTTTGTAATATGTGGAGTGAGTGTCATGTGTGGGAGTGTTGTGCTCACCATGGTGCACGTTGGGCGCACGGATGTAACGCGAGTAATCTTTTTGGATGTGGGGCAGGGTGATGGTATTCTTATCACGCGAGGGTCGTACCAGGTGTTGATTGATGGTGGTGCGCACCAGCGATTGTTGTTGGAGAAGCTGGGGCGATACATGCCGTTTTGGGACCGGACGGTGGATGTGATGATTGCCACGCACCCGGATGCGGACCACATTGCGGCACAGATTGGTGTGTTTGATACCTACACGGTCGGTGTGGTGATCGCGACAAATGCCTTCAAACAATCACGTATCGCCACTGCGTGGCACAGTGCACTGGAACGTTCCCGTGCACGTGTGATTATGGCCAACGAATCTGTCACTGTGCACATGAAAAACGATGATGAGGCGGCCGGTGTGCTGCGCGTCTTGTTCCCCCGTGTGGCGACGCATGTGGAAGCGATACGAGATATCAACGATACAAGTATTGTGACACACTTGCGTGTGGGAGAGACGACCTTTCTCATGATGGGTGACCTCTCGCAAAAGCAAGAGGCGAATATTGCCGTTGCGCCCGTAAGTGTGTTGAAGGCCGGACATCACGGCTCCAAGACGTCAAGTGGTGAGGAATTTGTAGCACGCGTGCGTCCACGCGATGTCATCATCTCTGTCGGTGCCGGCAATCGCTACGGACACCCGGCACAGGAAGTGATTGAGCGGTTCCTCTCGCACGGTGCCACGATTTTGCGCACAGATGAACGTGGTGATATTGTCTATGTGTGTCCCTTTGCGCAGCACGCATCATGCACACGCCAGTCGTACGCACGTAACAAATAGCTCATAAAAGTGCGCAGTGTCACAACTCTTGACAAGGTCACAAAGCCTGCTATGATAGGGAGTAGCAAAGACAACAACCGCTCACGCATACGGAAGTGTTGACAGGTTATGAAACTCTGCTACAATGTAGTGTAGTTCCGTGGCGAAATGAAATCACATTCTTGTGTACCAGGCGCACGTGATGCATGAGAATGTGTTTTTATTCCGACGAGGGGTAAGAACACACTGACCTTTGAAAATTTCATAACACGTTCTATTCAAGAGAGAATCATAACCTTTTGAGGTTAGTCTTGAACTGGGAGTTGGGACGTATTCTTTTGTGGACCTCTTCTATGAGGAACACACATTCTGTCTATACACCTTTTGGTGTATGGCTTCTCACCAAGCGATGGGAAGTCTTCTGCAGCTAGTGCAGAAAGAAATTCGCGTAGCTGTATCACTTCGGTGATTGCGCATGTGTGGAAGCGAGCACTGCGCCTTTAGACAGATCGCTTCTTTATGAGAGTTTGATCCTGGCTCAGGATGAACGCTGGCAGCGTGGATAAGGCATGCAAGTCGAACGACGCTTCCTCTGCTTGCAGAGGAATGACGGAGTGGCAAACGGGCTAGTAACGCGTGGGAACGTACCCCAAAGTCGTGCATAACACAGAGAAATCTGTGCTAATTCACGATGTGCTCTACGGAGTAAAGATTTATCGCTTTGGGAGCGGCCCGCGTCCTATCAGCTAGTTGGTGCGGTAACGGCGTACCAAGGCAATGACGGGTAGGGGGTGTGAGAGCATGGCCCCCAGCATTGGCACTGAGACACTGGCCAAACACCTACGGGTGGCTGCAGTCGAGAATATTCCACAATGGACGAAAGTCTGATGGAGCGACGCTGCGTGCAGGATGACGGCCTTAGGGTTGTAAACTGCTTTTATCAAGGAACAAGGTGTGTCCTTCGGGTCACACTTGAGCGTACTTGTTGAATAAGGGGTTACGAACTCTGTGCCAGCAGTAGCGGTAATACAGAGACCTCGAGCGTTATCCGGATTTATTGGGCGTAAAGCGTGTGTAGGCGGATTTATTAGTCGTGTGTTAAAACTGCGGGCTCAACCCGGAGACCGCACACGAAACGGTAAGTCTAGAGACAGTGAGAGATCATTGGAACTCATGGTGTAGTAGTGAAATGCGTTGATATCATGGGGAACACCAAAGGCGAAGGCATGTGATTGGCACTGTTCTGACGCTCAGACACGAAAGCGTGGGTAGCGAAGGGGATTAGATACCCCCGTAGTCCACGCCGTAAACGATGCATACTAGGCATGTGCCGGGCGACCCGGTGCGTGTCGCAGCTAACGCGTTAAGTATGCCGCCTGGGAAGTACGGTCGCAAGACTAAAACTCAAAGGAATAGACGGGGATCCGCACAAGCGGTGGATCATGTGGTTTAATTCGATGCAACGCGAGAAACCTCACCCAGACTAGAAACTTAGCTGCACGCTCCAGAGATGGAGAAGCCTTCGAGGGTGCTAAGCAGGTGCTGCATGGTTGTCGTCAGCTCGTGCCGTAAGGTGTTCCCTTAAGTGGGGTAACGAGCGCAACCCTCATCGTATGTTATACATGTCATACGAGACTGCCCCCGCACCAATTTTTGAGGCTTTTGCACATCACACTCATATGAGTTGTGACGCGAAAGTTTTGAAGATTGTACCGATTTTTATCGAAAATTGGTGCGGGGGAGGAAGGAGAGGATGACGTCAAATCAGCATGGCCCTTGACGTCTGGGGCTACACACATGATACAATGGGTGCTACAGTGGGCTGCGACACCGCGAGGTGAAGCCAATCCCTAAAAGCATCCCCAGTTCGGATTGGAGTCTGCAATTCGACTCCATGAAGTCGGAATCGCTAGTAATCGGGAATCAGCACGTCCCGGTGAATACGTTCCCGGATCTTGTACTCACCGCCCGTCACACCAGGAGAGTTGGTAACACCCGAAGGCCCTGTGTCAAAAGCAGGGACTACGGTGGGATTGATAATCAGGGTGAAGTCGTAACAAGGCATCCGTAGCGGAAGCTGTGGATGGATCACCTCCTTTCTAGGGAGTTATGGTAGTACGACTCGTCACACGACGAGTTAGTCAAACCGAACGGTCGCTTGTTCCACCACGTGTGGAGCAAATTCCGACACCCGGCAGAGAGACTAACCTCAAAAGATTTGTGAACTCTTGTGTGAACACCTAGAAACCGACCCTTGCGGTCGGTTTTTTGACGATGACAGAATGATGCGATATACTGGGAGGTGAACGTTGTTGTTACCAAAGAAAGGTATGCCACAAAATAATGCACCAACAGAATCGCAGTTCATCGTGCTTTTGGAAGATGTGCGAGATACGGTGAAGCTTCTTGCAGAGGGGCAGAGCGCACTGCACAGTGATGTGCAGGAATTAAAGGTGGGACAAGAAGCTCTCCGCAAGGACGTGGATGAGTTGAAGATTGGTCAAGAAGCTCTGCGCAAAGACGTGGATGAACTGAAAATCGGTCAAGAAGCTCTGCGCAAAGACGTGGATGAACTGAAAATCGGTCAAGAAGCTCTGCGCAAGGACGTGGATGAGTTAAAGGTAGGTCAAGAGGCTCTCCGTAAGGACGTGGATGAGTTGAAGGTAGGTCAGGAAGCTCTCCGCAAGGATGTGGATGAACTGAGGGAGGGGCAGAGTGTTTTGCGCTACGATGTGAATGCGCTGAAGGTAAGTGTGGAGCGTCTAGAAAGAGGTCAGGAGCGCATTGAGAAGCGCCTTGGCGCTGTTGAAAAACAGCAAGAGACCCTTGCGAGTCGCATGGACGCTTTGGAGCAGAAGGTTGACACCGGCTTCAAGAGTATGATGGACTATCTGGCGCATCTGGATAAGGAGATTGTAGACATCCGCGAGGAGATTACTGATCTCAAAAAACACCAGATAGAGCCGGCACGTGTGGCAAAGATAGAGAAGCGCGTTGACGCCATTGAGAACACATTGCGCACGCTTCAAAAGGCACATGCTGCATAGAGCAGATTACAAAAAGCCGACGGCACAGTCGGTTTTTTTATGTTGGCATTTTTTTGAAACCATGATACGGTAGGAATGTCTTTAACAACTGAAAGAGGGAAGAAAATGCTACAACAGAGTACCATAGACATCCTGTACAGCATCTCCATGATACTCTTTTTCGTCGCAGTTTTTGTTGCGAGCACAATCATGGATGCTATGGAGAAAAAGGATGTAGTTCAGACCTATGAGGCCGCACCTGTCGCCACGGTGTGGTTTATCGTCCTTGCGAGCGTGATAGCGGGAACATACATCGTTGCAACATTCGGCAATGATGTATTGAGCCTTGTAATACGGGGTCCGCTGGCATATCTCGTTCTCATGTACTTACTCATCTCTGTGTCATTGCTTCTTGCGTTTCTTGCGCAAATAGCGTTGAGTATACCACAGAGACTCAAAAGACTTTTTTAATTCGTTGGAGGACTTTGCCACCGATGTGCTAACACTAGCACATCGGTTTTTGTAATCTTCCACTCTTCAAATCTTCCAATCTCCTACTCCTTCTTATGCGTCGCAGCACGCGCGGCCTTGACAGGTGCTGTGACCACTTTGCCGGCGGTGGTGGCTGCCTTAGCAACAACATGCTCTAGGGGGTGCGTTGCTTTCTCCAGAAGTGTTTCACCGGCAACAAATTCCGGATTGTGTGCCAGTTGATACTGTGCCTCACGGCGCATGTGATAGAGCTTGAGCATTTTGAGAGAAACAATGATGCGCAAGAAAGCAAGGTTAAAGAGTGTTGGTGCCAGAAGCGAAATGATAACCAATAACTGGATGAGGGGGTAGAGTGTGAAGAGTCTGCGGTCCGGGATGTAGGTGTAGTAGAGACGCAGAACAAACTCAACAAGAAAGAGCACACCAAACCACCATTCAATAGATTCAATAGTGTGGCGTGCGTGGATGGTAATCCAGCCGATATCCTCCATCAACACCAGAAGCGTTACAAAGAGTAGGAATGTATTGGCAATGAGGAGAAACTCGTTGAGGCGGAAGTTCTCGTAATTGCCTTCATCAAACGAGCGGTCAATAGCGCGCAGGATGTTCTTGATCATAGAAGTCATACGTTAACAGTCTACGTCTAGTGTAGCGTTCTTTACGCCCGCGGGCAACTGTGGCAAGATGGGTATAGATATATCATACAACAACCCACTTCATATGATTGACCCACAACGCGCCGAGATTATGGCGCCGGCCGGCAGCTACGAGAGTCTGCGCGCGGCGATTGATGCCGGTGCGGACAGTATCTACTTCGGTGTTACACAGTTGAATATGCGCGCCAAGGCAGCGGCGAATTTCACGCTCGCGGACTTAGCAGAGATTGCGCAAATTTGCCACGATGAGGGTGTGTTGGCGTACCTCACAGTCAACACGCTGTTGTACGACCACGACATTACGATTATGAAAAAAATCGTGGACGCGGCGAAGGCAAATGCCATTGACGCTATCATCGCATTTGATTTTGCGACGGTGAACTACTGCAACGAGGTCGGCGTGCCGGTACATATGAGCGTACAGTTTTCCATCTCTAATTATGAAACGGTGAAGTTCTTTGCACAGATGACCAACCGCGTCGTGCTGGCGCGGGAGCTCACATTGGATCAGATCAAGGACATCCACACGCGCATCGTTGAGGAACAGTTGATGGGCAATGAAGGGCGGCTAATGGAGATTGAGGCGTTTATCCACGGCGCGCTGTGCGTGGCGCAGTCCGGGCGCTGCCAGATGTCGCTGTACACGGACAATGCCAGCGCCAACCGCGGCGCGTGCCGGCAAAACTGTCGCAAGAAGTACAAAGTCACCGACGTGGAAACCGGCAAGGAGTTGGTCATTGACAACCACTACGTGATGAGCGCGGCGGATATTTGCACGATTGACTTTCTGGACAAGATTTTGGACAGTGGCATCCAGGTGCTCAAAATTGAGGGGCGCGGCCGCTCGCCGGAGTACGTTGCGACGGTCGTGCGTACCTACAAGCAAGCACTTGCGGACATTGCCGCCGGCACATACACGCCGGAGCGCATCGCGTCGTACTATGCGGACTTGGAGAAGGTTTTTAATCGCGGCTTGTCCAAGGGGAACTACTACCTCGGCAAGGAGCTCGGCGCGTACAGCGACACGTACGGCTCCAAGGCGAAAGAGGAGAAAGAGTACGTCGCTCGCGTCACGCACTACTTTCCCAAGGCGGGCGTTGCGGAAGTGGTGCTGGACAGTGGCACGCTGCACGCATCGCAAGAAGTGTACATTATCGGCGCGACAACCGGCGTGCTGCGTGTTCGCGTGGATGAACTGCGCGTGGATGAACAAACGGTGCCGCGTGCCATCAAAGGTGATAGTGTGACAT
>JALXES010000057.1 GCA_027069365.1 Candidatus Moraniibacteriota bacterium
AGCATGTTCAACGAGGAGCTTACCGGCACATTTGAGGGGATTGGTGCTGAGATTGGTATGCGAGATGGCGTGCTGACAATTGTCGCACCGCTTGATGGTGCACCGGCACAGCGCGCAGGGCTGCGGCCGGGTGATGCTATCGTCAAAATTGATGGCGCCTCAACAGCGCAGATGAGCATTGATAAGGCTGTTAGTCTCATTCGTGGTCCGCGGGGCACGCAGGTGGTTCTGACAATTTATCGCGATGGGGCTGATGATACGCAGGATATTACGGTGACGCGTGATGAAATCATTGTGCAGAGCGTTACGAGTACCGTGGAGGATGGCACCGTCGGCGTCATTCGTGTGCGGCGCTTTGGCCCCGAGACAGCGGCTGCGTTTGAACATGCCATTACCACGCTTGTGCAGAATCCTGATGTGCGTGCGCTTGTGATTGATGTGCGCAACAACCCCGGTGGCTACCTGGAGGCGGCCGTGCGCATGGCGGGGTTGATGTTGCCACCGGGCGCAACGGTTGTGATGAGTGAGGATAGCAATGATCAGCGCAAGAGCTACTTTGCGCGTGGTAGCAATATTGCCGGCGCAATGCCCACTGTTGTTCTTATCAATGAAGGAAGCGCAAGTGCGTCAGAAATTCTCGCCGGGGCGCTGCGAGACAATCGTGATGATGTCGTGCTTGTGGGGCGCAAGTCCTTTGGCAAGGGCTCTGTGCAGGAGCTTATCCCGCTCAAGAGCGGTGCAGTCAAGGTGACAATCGCCAAGTGGTTAACACCGAATGGCGACCAAATCAATGGCGTTGGCATTACGCCGGACGAGGATGTAGAGCGCACAGAGGAAGACTTTGTCAATGACAGAGATCCTCAAAAAGAGCGTGCGGTGGAGCGTGCACAGGAGCTGTTGCGGCAACGCACATGACCTCTTGACGCCAAGAGTGGTTTTGCTATCATAAATGGTGCAAGATGTAATAGGCTAAGAGAATATTCTATGAAAACAACAATTCAACCATTGGGAGAAAATGTGCTTATTCAGGCACAGACACAAGAAGAGCAGACGGAGAGCGGCATCTTCTTGCCGGAAACGGCAACCAAAGAGAAGCCACAGCAGGGCACTGTGGTAGCGGTTGGCACGGATGATGAAATTGCTGTTAAACCGGGACAAACGGTTATCTACAGTCGCTATGCCGGCACGGAAGTAACAGTGGATGGCACGGACTACCTGATTGTCAAAAATGATGACATCCTGGCAATCGTTCAGTAACGCCTCGTCAAATGTTCAACAAAAAACACCCTCCACAGGAGGGTGTTTTTTAAGTGCGTATTCTACTGTTGCACATCACGATTGGAGCGAATCCAGTCAATGTAGCCACTGTTGAGTGTCTGCGCCGTCAAAAAGTTGAGATCGTAGAGTTGTACGCCACCGCGAAAGCTGTCAATGGACGTTTCACCATAGACGATGATGCGCTTTGTTGCCGGGAGGGAATCATAGGTGCGCTCAAGGTCCGGCAGAGGGATGTTGATGGCGTAGGGAATGTGCCCGCGCTCAAACTGTGCTCGTGGGCGTATGTCAAGGATAATGTCCCGGCGATTGGTGCCGGCTTGCTTTGCGGCAATAATATCGTCAAGTTCCTCCGGCGTGACATAGCTTATCTTTGCCGCGTCAACGACGGATTGCGGGTCGCCGGCAGACAACAGTGGCGGATTGACAGCGTTCCATGTAGAAATACCGCCGGAGAGAGCAACAACGTAGTCATTTTGCTTCTCAAAAATTTTGATTGCTTGCGAGATGAGGCCCGCATTAAGTTCATCAAAAACAACAACAACCATGTCAACATTGTAGCGAGGAGCAACGTTTCCTTTGATGAGGTCATCAAGAGGGATGTTGACAGAGCCAACAATGTGCTGGCGAGCAAATTCATTTGCCGGTCGTACGTCAACAAGTTTGACGCTATCAGGCTTGTTGCGAATTTTCCGCCGGATAACATCTGTTGTCACCTCTGTATAGTCATAGTCAATATAGGCCTCCGGATCAAGGTCGCTCGTGAGCGCAGCGTAATCCGTGTCAGCGCTCTTCTGAGCCGTGCGCATGAGCGAAAGGAGGACAATAATGAGAATGAGGAATGTTCCGGCAGTAAAGATTGTTTTGTTTGAGATGTACATAGCAATGTGATAATCGTTTCTTCCATACTACCACATTTCACCGAGACGTGCAGTGTTGATATCGGGATAGCCGTTAACAAATGCGCGTGCGTCCATGTCGTTCTTGCCCTGTAGTTGCACGCGCTTCACAACAAGCGCACCGTCGGCTGTGGCGACACACAACGGGTGCGTGTCTGTGCTAAAGACGGTCCCGGGCATATGACGTGGTGCGTCCATGCACGGCCTAATGTCGGTAAGCTTGAGACGTAGCGGCGTGTTTGCCGCGTCGCGATGCCATAGTGTAAATATGCCCGGCCACGGGTCATAGGCGCGGAATTGGTTGTAGATGGATTGCGTTGTGTCGTGCCAATTGATATGCCCATCATCACGCGTTAGCGTGCGACATGTTGTCACGCCATGCGTGCTCTGAGGCTGTGGGACGCGTGCACCGCGGAGATAGTCGGGTAATACTTCCACCAAGAGACGTGCACCATCATCAGCCAAGAGCGCAAAGAGTTCCGGCGTGTGCATGTGGGGCGTGATGGCGCGCGATTTTTGGGCGATGATGGGCCCGGTGTCCAACCCGGCATCCATACGCATGATTGTCACGCCGGTTTGCGTGTCACCCGCACGAATGGCGGCATGGATGGGTGAGGCACCGCGCCAGCGTGGCAGCAGGGAAGCGTGCACGTTAACACAGCCGTGCCGCGGCAAATCCAAGACACTCTGTGGCAGAATGTTGCCATAGGCGGCAACGATGATGATGTCCGGCGCCAGACTGCGAAGGGTAGCGAGGGTGTCGGCATCAGAGAGGCGCCCGGCCGGGTCGTGGACGGGGATGGCGTGGCGCTCTGCACGTGCGCGCACGGGATTGGGTACGGCCTTTGTGCGACTGCGGCCGTGCACGCTCAGGGGCTTGGTGTAGACGGCGACGACGGAGTAGTTTGCTGCGATGAGTACCGCAAGAGAGGGTGCGGCAAACTCACCGGTCCCCATAAAAACGATGCGTGGTGCGGATGGTGTCATACGGTGAAACTATTAGCCGATGCGATGTGTTGTGGCGGTGTCATCAACTTCGTGAAACTGCGCGCGCAGTGATGACTGCTGCGCGTAGCGGTCGGTCATCAGAATGCCGTCCAAATGGTCAATTTCGTGCTGAAACGCCACGGCCAGGAGGTCGTCAGCGGCAATGGTGTGGCGCTGTCCTTGCGTATCATAGTAGCGTACGCTGACGCGTTCACTGCGCACAACAGGAACGAACTCACCGGGAATGGACAGGCAGCCCTCCTCGGTCATGACCAACGCGCGAGACGCCGTGGTGATGACGGGATTGATGCACACAAGCGGTGTGCGCGCCGTGCGTCCATCCGGCCCGATGTCAAAAACGACTATGCGCTGATGCACATTAACCTGCGGTGCGGCCAATCCGATGCCGCGCTCAGCGCGCATGACAGCAATCATATCATCCACAAGAGCACGCACTGCCGGCGCTGTCGGATCCGCAACGCGCTGTGACGAGCGGTGCAAGTCCTCCAAATGGCCGTTGATTGTAATGAGTGTATGCGGCATGGCATCTAAGTAGTATCTATGACCAGTTTAACACACTACCGTACCACACAAAGTGTTTCATGTATAGTGCTACACCAAGCTCACCGGGTCTATGTCAATGATAGTGCGCGGCGGTGTGGCGGACAGGAGTGTAGCGAGGGTCTCGGGGATAGGCGCGACCGTGCGTGTGGGGTTTGTGATGCGGATGAGAATTTGACAGCGGTGCAACCCACGCAGCTTGGGCAAAAGCGGCGCGTGTGGTGCGCTGATGAGCCATGGTGTGTGTGCAACTGCCAGGTCGGTGATTTTAGCGTGCCACTCTTGTGCAAGTGTGGCGACCTTGTCGGCGTCCTTGTGCTGAAAGATAAGCTTGATGACGCGCCAGTAGGGCGGGTAGTGCAGCGTACGGCGCTCGGCAAGAACGCGCTTGCGAAAGCGGTCATAGGCGAGGCGCGCGGCATCGGCAAAGAGGTGGTAGTCCGGTTTGTACGTCTGAACGAGGACTGTGCCGGGAGAACGTCGCGCATGCGTGACAGCGGCAGCAGCGTTGGCGATAAACGCAAAGAGGCGCTCATCGGCACTAATGTCCGGGATAGAGAGGAGCGCGTCCGCATCCAGGATACCGACGACGCGCAGTCGCGGGTTGCGCCAATCCTTGAGCGCCATTTGCGTGCCGATGATAATATCGGCATCGTTGGCCTGTGCAATCACCTCACGTGCCGCGTGAGTGCCCCGCATGCTGTGTCCGTCAATACGTATGATACGGGCGCGGGGGAAGAGCTTGGCGCACATGTTCTCAATTTTGCCGGTGCCGTAGCCGACATTGCGAAATGTCATGCCGTTACACTGTGCACATGTGGGAAAGATGGACGTGGTGTACGTGCAGTGAAAGCACTCATAGTGTCCCTCGGTGGCAAGGACCAGCGCACGGTCGCAGTCGGGACACGCCAGGAGCGTGCCGCAATCCGTACACAGTGAAAATGCGCTCATGCCTTTGTGATTGAAGAAGAGCAATACTTGGTGTCGGTGCGCAAGTGCAGTGCGCATGGCGTCAAGGAGGATGGGGGAGAAGAGGGTGACGGGCGGCTTTTTGCGCTTCTTTGCTGTCGCCTCTTTGACACGCTCAAAGTGGACCGCGCGCATGTCCACGAGTGTGATGGGCGGCGAGAGCGGTGCCGCCGCCAACGGTCGGGGCACGGTGCGCGTGATGTGCGGTGCAGCACTCACGGCAACGAGTGGGCAACTGTGCATGCGCGCAAGCGTGTCGGCAACGGCACGTGCGTCAAAGCGCGGTGCGCGTTCCCACTGCTTGAAGCTCATGTCGTGTTCTTCATCAACAATAACAAGTGCGAGGTTGGCAAACGGTGCAAAGAGCGCCTTGCGCGTGCCGATAATGATCTGTGCTGTGCCACTGGCAATATCGCTGTACGCGCGCCAGAGAGCACCCTTGGCGAGTTTGTTGTGGATGACGCTGATGTGCTGCGTCGGGAAGTGTGCGCGCACAAACGCAACTGTCTGTGCCGTGATGAGGATTTCCGGCAGGAGGATGAGAACTTGTGCGGTGGCGTCCGTGGCGTGCAGGCGCGCGATGAGGTGTGTGAAGAGTGCGTCACGCGCTGTGGCGGGCGTGTCGCGCAACAGAAACGACGCGTACGTCCCGGTGCGTGCGAGAACATCTGCGCACACGGTGCGCGTGGTTGCGGTCAGTGCGGGACGTTTGCGTGCGCGTTGGGAGGGTGCTGTGTCGTGTGTTCCGGCGCGTGCAGCGGTTGGTGGCACATAGAACTGTGACAGCACGGTGCCCAGGGAGGTAAACGTCGTTGTGGCAATGTGCGTTGCCAGTGCAATCTGCGTAGGCGTGAAATAGTTGTTGTGGAGGACGGCGGCAATACGCTTGAGCTTGATGTTGCCGCCGGCACGCGTGTGGTCACTGTGGCACGCCAGCACAACACCGCGCACGGTGCGGCGAAACAGCGGCACGCGTACGAGCGTGCCCGGTGGCAGTGGGACGTCACTTGTGTACCAAAAAAACTGCTCGCGTGTGAGCGGGATGTGTGCAAACACGGCGACGTCGCAGAGGTATGTTGGAGAGGTATGCTGTGTCATTGATTTAGTGTACCACATGCTGCGACAGACGAGAGCTTCACAAAAAGTGCTCTGGCAGGTAGGATGGGGGGTATGGAAGAGACGCGACGGCTCTTTGTGGGTGTGACACTGCCGCATGACGTGGTGACGATTATCCGCAAACGTGAGCAACAACTTATGCGTACGTATCCGGACTTACCGGTGCGCTGGACGCCGCTGGAAAATCTCCACATGACGGTGAGTTTTTTGGGACACGTGCAGGATGCGCGCTTGCCGGAGCTCATCACTGCACTGGAGAACGCTGTGCGCACGTGTGCGTCGTTTGACATGGTCTTTGACCGCTGGATGCTTGGTCCTTCGGCGGCGCAGCCAAAGATGGTGTGGCTCGGCACAGACACGCCCAGTGCCCCGCTTGGCGCGCTTACAACAGCGGTTGCGCGCGTTGTGGCACCGTTGCACCCACCGCGCGGCGCCTATCGCCCACACGTGACGCTGGGGCGTATTGCGCAGAAGCGGTACCGTGCGCTTGATGAGGTGCCGTCCATAGAGTGCACAACATCATTGGTTGTCATGGTAGACCATGTGACGCTTTTTGAGAGCACGGTTGTGGACGGTACGCGCGCCTTTGTGCCGCTGGCAACATGTGAATTGGATACAACACGTCATGCAACCTAAGACACACGCTACAAATGTGAGGAAACGTGCGTGGCGCACATCCTTGACGCTTGCGCTTGGCGGGAGCGTCATTATCATTGTTGCTGCGTGGCATACGCCGCGTGTGGCTACGGTGCGGCAGATGGCAGCGTGCTCGGTAAAAGCGCCCGGTGAGCATACGTCGGACGTACCGGATGGGGCGCCGTGGCGTGAGGCGCGTATATTGCGCAGCATGCCACCGCCGGGCTACAGTGCCGGTGCGGC
This sequence comes from Candidatus Moraniibacteriota bacterium, assembly GCA_027069365.1. Classification (GTDB taxonomy): domain Bacteria; phylum Patescibacteriota; class Minisyncoccia; order Moranbacterales; genus JALVQA01. The sequence goes on from JALXES010000057.1 coordinate 6,687, forward strand.
GTGGTTGACAGCAGCCACGACAACGCCATGTCTGCCGTTACGTGCACATGCGCAAATTGATATCGCTGCACTCCGCGTGGTGGGTGTGCAGCGTGATGGTACAGAGCGTATCGTTTTTGAAGCAGACTTTGCGCGTGATGGCAATGCACACCTAGACGCCGGCCTCTACACACGCTATCCAACGTGGTTTGCAACAGACCGCCACACACCGCTTGCTGTGTCAACTGTTGCCGGTGCATGGACGCTTGATCTGGCACGTTACCCATACAGCGTCATTCATGCGTGGACGCCACGTTTCGCAGTGACACAGGGAGTGCGATACGTTGTGGAGGCGCGTGTGCGCGTCAGTGGTGCCGCACGCCTTCAGTTCGGGCTGGATTTTTGGCGGGACTTCCGCGTGGCACACAACGGCTTTGATGAGTTTTGTCGCGGAACAAACAACTGTGAAGCACATGTCGGTCCATGGATTGGTGACACGCACGGTGCGTTCATGACAGTGCGGTCGGTGTCTGACCAGATAGCAAGGTAGAAATGTATGGTATACTATGCGTAAAGATGTCCACGTTCTAACAATCGCTAAAAACAAATAAGATAATATGGAAGCACTCCTCAATCAACTCATACAAATCATTCTTGCGCTCATTACACTTGTGTCAAGCTATGTCGTGACGACAAGCGCTGTGACAAATACGTCATCACAAGCAGCAAATACGCAACAACAGTCAATGGTTGCTGCCACCACCGGGTCGCAGAGTGGGGCTGCGAGCACGACGGCGGCCGCACCGGCGGCGCCAACGTCTGTATCCGGTGGAACATCTGGTAGCGCTGCAGCAAGTACGAGCACGACAACGACCGCATCATCAGGCGGTGGCGGTTCGTCAGTAGCTATTGGTGGCGTCACGACGATTACTCTTGCCAACGGCGGTGGCTCCAATACAACGTTTGGCACGGGACCAATGCAAATCGGTATTAATGATGCATGGATGATCTATGGCGGGATTTACAGTGCGGCAGGGTGGAGCCCGACGTTAATTGAACACCTCAAGAGCGTGCCGTATGCTGCATTTCGGTTTATGAACTTCAATGGTAACGGTGGAAATGTGCCATTCCAGGTAGGCGAGCTTGGCGCGATGCCCAGTGGTGGTCCGGATGGGACATGGGCAGGACGTGTAAAGCCGGGAGAAATTCGTCCGGACAGCAATGGTGACTCCGGACTTATCTCCTATGAGGCACAAATTGAACTGTGCAACAAAGCGCAGGTGGATTGTTGGATTAGTGTGCCTGCAAAAAGCGATCAAGAGGCAGACTATTCTGTGAAATTAGCGAAACTTGTCAAGGAGAAGCTAGATTCTTCGCGAAAGGTGTATGTGGAGTGGGCCAATGAGTCATGGAACTTCTTGGGTGGACTGTATGCGGCGGAGTATGCCGTAGCACGTGGCAAGCAGATGGGACTGTCCGGGGGAGATAGTGGATTGTATGGTATGGGATTTCAGTACACAGCGTGCGCCGGCGCACAGCTCTGGAGTGGATTTGAGAGTGTCTTTACCGGTGCGGATCGCAACCGTTTGGTGACAGTGTTGTCAGGGCAATTTGGCGACCCCAATGATCCAAACATCTACCTTCTGCGGACGCACTTTGATGCTTTGAAAGATGCAAAATGCAACCCCAACGGTGTGATGCCGGACGCCTATGCGATTGCACCGTATTTTGATGGTACGACAGGACAACTTGGTGCTTATGATACGGCACTTCAGGCATTTGAGGACGCCCTCCCTGATGGTGTATCCCTCGTGACATATGAGGGCGGCACAGAAAAGACGTATGACTACAATGCGTACTATGAGTACTTAAATGTGCTCTCCAAACACGTGAAGCTCTTCATGGCGTACAACCTCAATCAGCCGACATGGGGTGTTGCCAACGAAGACCTCAGTGATACACCACGTCTCAAAGCAATCCGAGACTGGCTGGCAAAGAACGGAACAGGGACAGGTGTGAGTGGTGGAACTGCCGCAGCAGCCAGCACAACCACCGCCGGCACAACCACCACTGCAGCAACAACGACGGGAGCGGCAACAGGTAGCACGACGAGTGGTACAGCAACGAGCGCTGCCGGGACAGGGAGCGCCACCACGGCGACAGCGAGTGCTACAGGGGGGACGATTACCAATGCCGGGACCGGTGCCAGCGCACAAAATACCGGCACGGATGGATTTACTGCCGATGCCGGCGGTGCGTCTACACTACATGGAGAGCACTGGGACTACTGTGGTCCGACAGTGGAGACGTGGGATGTGCCATGTATCCGTCAGGGTGTGTCCGGGACATTTACAAACATTGCCAAGGGCAATGGCCCCGGGACGCTGCAGTTGTCAATCTTTGGTGACCACGACAGTGAGCCGCCGGGAGAGGATGATGAGTGGATTCGCGTCATGGTGGATGATGTTGACCTCGGACTGATTTTCAACCACACTGTGGCGGACGACCGGTTCAACTTTACGCCGGAAATGGGCAGTAACGGTGACTGGGGAAATCTGAAGGAGCGTGAAGTCTCCAGTACAGCGCAGTTGACGGCAGATGAAATTGCGCGCATCACGGCAGATGGAACGGTAACGGTACGCTTTGACTTTGTGGGGGACAGTCACAACAATTTCCAGTATGTGCCGGCAGAAGAGTACATCAAGTGGACGTTGAGTTATTAGGCAGAGACGCAGGGGATATGCACACACCAGCACGCTTGTGGCAGCGTGCTGGTGTGTGGTAAGATGGTGAGGAAACAATTCATAAAGAACTCATTTGTATGACGAAGGTGTTGATTACCGGCGGGGCCGGCTTTATCGGGAGTGCATGCGCAAAGGCGTTGATGGACCGCGGTGATAAGGTGGTACTCGTTGACAATTTCAATGATTACTATGACCCGCAACTCAAGGAGGATCGCATTGCAAAGTTCTTGAAGGGGTATCGCAACAAGCGCGGAGAAGATAAGAAGGGAAAATTTACGCTGTACAGGGCGGATATTGGTGATGTTACGCGCATGGAGCGTATTTTTGCAAAAGAAAAACCGCACAAGGTTATTCACTTGGCAGCGATGGCCGGTGTGCGCGCATCACTGGAGGATCCGCTGCGCTATGTTGACGTGAATGTGTTAGGGACAACAAACCTCTTGACGCTTGCCGTTAAGTACAAGGTTAAGAACTTTGTGTATGCGTCCAGTTCCAGTGTGTACGGCGGGAACACCAAGGTGCCGTTTAGCGAGAAGGACCCCGTGGATCGGCCTGTCTCACCCTACGCAGCAACCAAAAAAGCAACAGAACTTCTGGCGCATACGTTTAGTCACTTGTACGGACTCAAGACAACGGGCCTGCGCTATTTCACCGTCTACGGTCCGTGGGGACGTCCGGATATGGGTGTGTTTACGTTTCCCGAGCGCATCATGCGCGGCCAGACGATTGACGTATACAACCGCGGAGACATGGAGCGCAACTTCACATACATTGATGACATTGTTTCCGGGACACTGACGGTGCTGGATGCTAACTTGGATTATGATGTGATAAATATCGGTGGCGACCGCACGGTAAAACTGATGGATTTCATCGCTGAGACGGAGAAGGCACTTGGTATCAAAGCCAAGAAACGCTTGCTGCCAATGCAGCCGGGTGATGTCAAAGTCACATCGGCCAATATTCGCAAATTGCGTGCGCTGGGGTGGCGCCCGACAACACGCATAGAGCAGGGCATCCCGGCATTCATTGCGTGGTACAAGGAGTATTACAAAGACGCATAGCGGGTTGTGCAAGAGCGTAAATATGCCTTAGTGGAAAGGGGTGTGTGTGGCGGCATGGCTTGTGGGGGAATACATATGGTATACTGAAACAAAGAGAACTGTGCGCGTGTTGTGCGTGCACAAACACTAAACAAAAGATATCTATGGAGGCAATCCTCAGTCAGCTTATACAGATCGTCCTTGCACTCATTACGCTGATTTCCAGTTACATGGTAACAACAACTGCTGTTTCGCAAACGGCAACGACTGCGGCGAGCGGCGCAACAACACAACAGCGATCAGCTGTTGTCGCACAGACTGGAGCAGCTGCGCAACATCAGAGCGCTGCCTCGCAGGCTGCTGCGCCGACGGCGCCAACGTCTGTGTCCGGTGGCACCACCGCATCACAGACATCATCAACAACAAACGCAGCAGCGCAGACGCGCACAGCTGCGACTGGCGGCGGGACGTCTGTGGCTGTTGCGGGCGTGACGTCGCTGACGACGAGCTCTAGCGGTGGCACCGCAGCGACCACAACCGGTGGCACAACGACAACAGTTGCCAATGGTGGCGGATCCAATACAACGCTCGGTGCAGGACCGATGCAGATCGGCATCAATGATACCTGGGAGGTTTATGGAGGCATTTACGGTGGTGGACTGACGTGGAGCGGTGCACTGGTCGAACATCTCAAGAGTGTGCCATACAGCGTATTCCGGTTTATGAACTTCAATGGCAATGGTGCGCAAATCCCGGATGGTGGACCGGAGGAGACGTGGGCAACACGCGTACCGGCCGGAGAGACGCAAGGTGTACGCATCTCCTATGAGGCGCAGATTGCGCTGTGCAACCAGGCCAAAATTGATTGCTGGATTAGTGTGCCGGCAAAGACGGACAAAGATCCCACATTTGCCCCAAGCCTCGCAAAACTTGTCAAAGAGCAATTGGATCCCTCGCTCAAGGTGTACATCGAGTGGTCCAATGAAGCGTGGAATGATGGTGGGTATAGCGCCGGCTATGCGGCACGCCGTGCGCGTGAAATGGGATTTACAGCAGATGATACGTCAGATTATGTCATGAGCATGATGTATGCACCGTGTGCAGCCGCACAGCTCTGGAGCGGATTCGAGAGTGTCTTTACCGGTGCGGATCGCAACCGTTTAGTGACGGTACTCTCCGGGCATGCAACAGGGGATAACTGGTGGAATGAACAAGCGATTAAGCGCTTGGATGACCCGAAGTGCAATCCAAATGGCTTGCACCCTGATGTGTTTGCAACGGCACCGTACTTTGGTGGGAGTGCCAGCGATGCAGATGCATTGGAGCCGAGCTTCAAAAAACTGCGCGAGGTTGTCCCGGACGATATTGCTCTTGTGACCTATGAAGGCGGTACGTGGGAGGCGTATGATTACGACGGGTACTACCACTATTTGGATGTTCTGTCAAAATATTTCACACTCTTTATGGCATACAACCTCAATCAGCCGACGTATGGCGTTGCCAACGAAGATCTCAGTGATACGCCGCGCCTGAAAGCAATTCGTGATTGGTTGGCAAAGAATGCACAATAAACTTGCCTTAGACGGCACTCATGTAGTATAGTGGATTATTAATCCGCTCTAAGTGTGAGTCTATGGGAACAATTCTGCGCAGCGCACTGATTGTGTTGGCAATTGCTGCTGCTGTCAGCGGCGCAACGACAGCGTATTTCAGTGACAGCGAAACAAGTCACAATAACACCTTTACAGCAGGGACGCTGGACCTCGCGGTGGATGGTGAAAATCCACTGGCGCATGCGAAATTCGCCGTAACAAATATGCATCCTGGTGAGAGCACACAAGGCATCTACCGCTTGACAAATACCGGCAGTATTGATGGCTATGTAGATATTGCGTCACTAACAGTGACATCACAGGAGAATGGCTGCAACGAGCCGGAAACGACAGCGGGAGATGCAACGTGCGGCACACCGGGTGCCGGCGAGGGGGAATTGGCGCAGTTTATACAGGTACAGCTGTTTGAAGACGCAGGGTGCGACGGCGCTGTCTCAAGTGGAGACACTGTCTTTTACAGTGGTCTCGTCAAGGATGTGCCGAGCAGTTTTGAGTTAAACACAGCACTTGCTGCCGGTGGTGCGCTGTGTATCTCTGCGCGGTTTGACTGGCCGAGCACAGCACAGGACAATCTCGCGCAGGGTGACGGTATGCAGCTTGATCTGGCCTTTGAGCTTGCGCAGACAACAGCACAGTAGGCGCACGCTATGAACGTCTCACGTATTTTTCGCGGTATCCAGTACGTTATTGTCGCACTCATTGTCGCGCTGGGAGTGTTGCTGGGCGCAAGCGCTGTGCCGCTATTCGGTAAGTACGGCGTCTATACAGTGCTCTCGGGCTCCATGGCGCCGACAATCAGCACGGGTAGTATTGTTGTGGTACGTCCCCAAGAGACATACACGCGCGGTGATGTTATCACTGCAAAGAGCGGTGACCCGCACCGACCAGTCACGCACCGTATTGTGGATGTGACACCGGAAGGCTTTGTCACACAGGGTGATGCCAATGCCGCTCCCGACAGCATCGTGCGCGCACCCAAGGACGTGCTGGGGCGCGTGGTATTTCACGTGCCACTTGTTGGCTATCCCATTGCTTGGGTGCAAACGCCGCAGGGCTTTATCTTTTTGCTCGTCATCCCATCGGTGCTTATTGTATACCATGAGATTTTGTCCATGGCGACGACGCTTGAGAAAACACTACGCCAACGGACACGACGCACGCATGCGCAGCGGGAGTAGGCACAGAAGTCGTGTATTCACGCAAAGTATGTTGAGCAACTGTGGCGCGATAGCACCGTGTGAAGCATAACGATAACCATGAGATCGTACAACCGAACAACTTCATGGCGCTCTCTGATGGTGGCGCTGGTGTGCGCGTGCATACTGTTTGCAGCACCGGCACACGCACAAGTAGCGATTGACGTGTCGTGGGGACGTCACGAGCGTGTTTTTAATGAGCGCAATATTGCACCGGGAACACAGGTACGTCACACAATCACCGTCACAAATGCGGGTGATGTACAGGACGTGTATCTCACGCTCCGGCACGTGCGTGGGCGCGCGCTTGCGCGGCACTTGCGCGTGGCGCTGATTGAGAAAAAGACCGGCGCGTACCTCATCGGTGGTCCGGGTGAACGTATGACGGTGCACCAACTGGCCGCCGCGAAGCATGTGTTTGTACAGCGGCTGGGTGCTGGTGAGCGCCGCCGTTATACACTTCTTGTAACGTTTGACAAGGATGCCGGCAATACTTTGCAGGGCGCCTCTACGCGTTTTGATCTCACGTTTGGCGTGACCGGTGAACCGGTGTCACCCAGTGCGCCATTGCCGCGACGTCACACACCTGGTGCTGCAGCGCACAGAGGTGATGTGTTGGGTGCGGAGACAGTCGTGGATGACGACGTGCAGGATGCGGTGGTGCTGGGTGCCGATGGTGTGGCGCGGCGCGCGGATGCTGTTGTGTGCGCCGGATGGGAGCGTCTGGCGTGGCTTATTGGTTTACTTGTGTTCAGCGGACTTGTGGTACTGACAGTGCGCCGCACACGTGCCGCGCGCAGAGCTGACGGCACAGTGTTGCGCGCACCGGTAGTGGTACTTTTGCTTTTCAGCATGCTTCTGTTTGTGGCGTGGTTTGTGATTGCGCAGTGTCCGACGACGTGGTGGTTCCCATTGGGTGTGCTGGCGGGGAGCCTTGTTGCAATCACAGTGCAGCGCAGGCCATAGGGCGGAAGGTCTTCGCATTCTCTCGACGAGATGCGCAGCGCCGTGTATGATGGTGACAAGGGGCGTGCGAACACAGAGCTTTTACGGTACAGACATGAACACGGACCACATTAGAAATTTTTGCATTATCGCACATATTGATCACGGGAAGTCAACACTGGCGGACCGCTTTTTGGATGTGACGGGGACGGTAGAGAAGCGCAAGATGCAGGACCAACTCCTGGATACGATGGACTTGGAGCGCGAGCGCGGCATTACCATCAAGTTGCAGCCGGTGCGGATGAGGTACACGATTGATGGCGAAGAGTACATGCTCAATCTCATTGATACGCCGGGGCACGTGGACTTCCAGTACGAGGTGAGCCGCTCGCTGGCGGCGGTGGAGGGCGCAATCCTGCTGGTAGATGCCTCACAGGGCGTACAGGCGCAGACGCTCTCCAACCTCTACGCCGCACTGGAGCAGGACCTCACGATTATTCCGGTGCTCAACAAAATTGACCTGCCCAACGCCGACCCGGAGAAGGTGGCAAAGGAAATCATGCATGTGCTGGGGTGCACGCGGGAGGAGATTCTGGCGGTCAGCGGCAAGACGGGCGCGGGTGTGCCGGAGCTCTTGGCAGAGGTCATCGCGCAGGTACCGCCACCGGCGGGTGTGGCGGACGCACCGGCGCGCGCGCTGGTGTTTGACAGTATCTACGACCCCTACAAGGGCGTGCTGGCGTACGTGCGCGTGGTGGACGGTACGCTTGTAGCGCACAAGGATTTGCGCATGATGGCGACCCACGGGCGCAGTTCTATCGTAGAGCTTGGCGCGCTATCGCCACAGTACGTACCGCAAAAGACACTGACCGTCGGTGAAATCGGCTACATTGCCACCGGCTTTAAGAGTGTGGCGGAATGCCGCGTGGGTGACACGGTAACGATGCTGGAAGGTGCCGCTACGCAGCCGTTGGGCGGCTACAAAAAGGTGCAGCCCATGGTGTACGCCAGTTTCTATCCCGTGGATGGTGGCGATTACAATACAATGCGTGATGCGTTTGAAAAACTCGCACTCAATGATGCGGCGTTTGTCTTTGAGCCGGAGAGCAACAGCGCGCTGGGACGCGGTTTTCGGTGCGGCTTTCTGGGCCTGCTGCACCTGGAGATTATCCAAGCGCGCTTGGAGCGTGAGTTTGACATCGTGCCGACAATTACGGCGCCAAGCGTGGTCTACAAGGTTGCCAAGACCAACGGCGAGGAGCGTATGGTCTACGCGCCAACGGATCTGCCGGATCCGACACACATCGCTGCGATTGCGGAGCCGTATGTAAAGCTTGAGGTGCTTACACCGAGCGCCTATCTGGGTGGTGTGATGGAGCTGTTGGGGCGCACGCGCGCAAGTTATCGCACAACGGACTATATTGACCAAGACCGCGTGCAGCTGATGTTTGACGCTCCGTTGGCGGACGTCATTGTGGACCTGCACGACCAACTCAAGAGCGTCTCCAGCGGCTATGCCTCCATGAATTACGAGGTGAATGCGTATCGTGAAAGTGACCTGGTCAAGATGGACATCTTGGTAGCAGGGGAGCGCGTGGAGGCGTTTAGTCGGATTGTGCCACGTGAACGTGCTGCAGCAGAAGGCAAGCGCGTTGTGGCCAAACTCAAGGAGGCACTGCCGCGACAGAATTTTGCCATCGCACTCCAGGCGGCGATTGGCGGCAAGATTATCGCACGTGAGACGATTAGCGCATTTCGCAAGGATGTGACGGCAAAGCTCTATGGTGGCGACGTGACGCGCAAAAACAAACTGCTGGAGAAACAGAAGAAGGGAAAGAAGCGCATGGCAAGCGTCGGTCGCGTGGAGATTCCCCCGCAAGCATTTCTCTCTGTGATGAAACGGTAAGTGTGGTATACTGGAGGTGTACGTAACCAGACGAGTATGAGACACAAAACAGTCGTTCGCGTTTTTTGGGTTGTCATGGCGACGCTCATGGTCATCGCCATGATTGGGTTCACCATTGCGCCGGCACTGTATAGCTACTAGAGCCGCACATTTCTAAGACAACACTATGCGCAAGTCATTTATCGTTATCGTTGGTATGGTGGTGTTGCTCAGTGTCGCCGGTCTCCTGGGGTTTTCGGGCGTAAAGGAGTACAAGCGGGTCAGTGCGATTGACCGCGAGATTGCACAGTTGCGTGCAGAAGTGGAGCGTCTTGAGCGCAAGAATGCCGATTTGCAGGATCGCATCTCCTATTTTTCATCGGATGCCTACCATGAGCGCCTCGCAAAAGACCGTCTCGGTTATCGGCGCAAAGACGAACAGGTGGTAATGATTGCACCGTCACAGAACAGTACGCAGGAGGAACGTATGTCGGATACGCAGGAAGACACCTCTGTCCCTGTGCGCGTGCAGACGTGGTTTGAGCGATTGTTTGGCAGATCATCATACGCATATTAAGTAAGTGAACACATGCTCCTATGAGTACAAAAAAATCAAGCATAAAACATCGTGGCGCTATCATCGGCAGTGTTGTAGCGGTTGTGCTGCTTGGCGCGCTCATCACAACGGCTGTTATGGTGTACAGCGGCGGAGGGTCCAACAGTGTGACGCGCATGGTTGAGCGCATCGTACCAATGCCGGCGGCAGTGGTGGGGTGGACGCACATTATCCCGGTATCTGATGTGCGGCGCAATGTGGAGGCAACGCGAAGCTTCTATGAAAATCAAGATTTTGCGAGTATCGGCGTGCGCGTGGACTTCACTACCGAAGATGGACAAAAGAAGCTCAAGCTCTGGGAGCAGACGCTACTGGACAAGTTGATTGAGGATGAGGTTGTTTACATTCTTGCAAAACGTGCCGGCATTGAGATTACCGATGCGCAAGTGCACGCGCGTGTCAAGCAGGAGCTGGACCGCTATGGTAAGGGTCGCATCGTGCAGAAGAATATTCGTCGGCTGTGGGGCTTTACACTAAGGGACTTTGAGGAGCGTGTTGTTAAGCCGCAGTTGTATCGTGAGGCGCTGGAGAAGTATGCGCAGAAGCAGTACAACACGCAACCGCTGCGGCAGAAAGCACTGGAGGCGCACACGGCGCTCAGTGATGGCATGGACTTCAGTGCCGCGGTGCAGAAGTACTCTGACAGTGCCGCGCTGGATGCGTCCGGCAATGCCGGGTGGTTTGCATACGATGACCTCTTGCCGGAGATTGCCGAAGTTGCCATGCAGCTCAAGATTGGTGAGAGCAGCAATGTTATTGAGGCGGCAAATGGCTTTCACATTATCAAAGTAGAGGACCGTCGCAGCGGACCGAGCGGTGACCAGGTACTGCTACGGCACATCATCATCCTGAAACCAACCTTTGCAGAGTGGTTGGATGAGCAGATGAAGCGTTTCTCCGTGCGGGTGTTTCTGCCGGCGTATACCTGGGATGCTGAGACGCGCCATGTCATTCTCAAGGATCCGGAGCTGATAGAATACGCCAATCAGTTGATTGAGGAGAACGTGGCAGACTATCGTGCGACAAGCAAAGCGCTGCAACAGGTTCAAGAATCACAAGACGATGCGGCACAGCAGTAGTTATGCATGCAACACAAAAAACAGGCCTCCGCAGGGTCTGTTTTTTTGTGGATGTGTGGGCGATTAGCACTCTCACTTGACGAGTGCTAATGTGCGGGCTATACTGGAGACACAGAAGAGAGGGTGGCAAACGAAGGTGGCACATGAAGATGGATGGCGTTCTCTTCTCAATGAAGTAAGACATATTTACGTACGCTTCTGCGTACGCTAAGCACACATAAAGACAATCATATGAATATCAATAAATTTACAACAAAAGCGCAGGAAGTGCTCCATGCCGCGCAGGAAGCGGCGCTTGCGCGCGGTCACCAGAGTGTTGGTGCGCTACACTTGCTCTTGGGGCTTCTGCGCCAGAGTGATGCTACAGTGGGTGCCGTGTTTGCGGCGCAGCACGTGGATGCCGGTGCGCTGGATGACGCTGTTCAGAAGCGTTTGGCACAGGAGCCGACGACGTCTATCACGGACAGTTCGCAGATGGTCTTTAGTCGCGAGCTGGCACAGATTTTGGAGCGCGCAGAAAAGGAAATGCGGGACATGAAGGATGAATACGTTGCGACAGAGCACCTGCTTTTGGCGCTCTTGGCAGTGAACTCGCCGGCACAGACAATTCTGCAGGACGCCGGCGTGACGGTGGAGAGTGTGCGCACAACGCTTGCAAATGTGCGTAGTGGTAACGTGCAGAGTCAGGATGCCGAAGGCGCCGGAGGTGGTAAGAATCTGGAGAAGTATACGCAGAACATCACGCAGATGGTGCGCGAGGACAAGATTGATCCGATTATCGGGCGTGACGAGGAAATTCGCCGTGTGATGCAGGTGCTGTCACGTCGCACCAAGAACAATCCGGTACTTATTGGTG
>JALXES010000058.1 GCA_027069365.1 Candidatus Moraniibacteriota bacterium
GGGCAGGTGTTGGACATCCCAAAGGGTAAGCAGCCGATTGTGCGCAAGGAGCGCGCCGATGCCAGCTACGTGTTCATTGACGGCCTGGGCGTTGGCGATATTGGACACATCGTGCTGCGCGATCGTCAGGCGCTGGCCGGCGACGGAATGTTTGTCATCACGGTGATTATTGACAGCAAGACCAAGAAGGTTGTCGGCAATATGCAGATTACATCACGTGGGTTTATCTTTGTGAAGGACAACTTTGACCTTGTCAACGAGACCAAGAAGCGTGTGCGTGACATCATCAAGAAGACTACCAGCCGTGATACGAAGTTGGACTACAAGTTTGTGGAGAACGAAATCCGCGACAAGATCGGTGAGTTCCTCTTCCAAAAGACGCAGCGCCGCCCAATGGTGCTGCCGGTAGTTGTAGAGGTCTAGTCACAGAGGCTTCACGTTGGAACCACGGCAGTGAGTATAAAAAAGCCCGTCAGCAAGTTCTTTTTGCTGCGGGCTTTTAGTGTTGTTTTTGATTCATATGCACTCCTGTTTCTAGGATTTTTACGCGAGAGCCATGCCGATTTTTATCAGGGTGTTGACAGCCTGGATGTCGGCAAGGCTTCGGCCGGACTTCAAGAGCAAACCGCGCACCGTGCGCAACTCATCATCATCCAGCCCCAAATCACGCAAGGGAATGAATGGGCGGTCCCGCATTGCGGGGTTTGCAAGGTCGTGCTCGCGCACGATGTGGGGTGTGTCACCAATAAAGACGACACCAAAAACGTTCGTGTTCATCATAGACCTCCTGATGAAAAAGTGTTAACGAACTGTCGGAAGGGCGCCTAAGTCACAGCAACAGCCTGTGACACTTGTAGTATAGCATGGCATGCTTTCCTGTGGCGTGTGGAGGCTGCGCTGTAGAGCATGTACCGCACATGTGATACAATAGACGCAAGGTAATTATTGGAGCGATAGCTATGATACAGCAGGATATTCCGCGCCTCTTTAGCGGCATTCAGCCGACGGGCACACTGCACCTTGGCAACTATCTGGGCGCAATGCAGCAGTGGGTATCACTGCAGGATGCGCACGACGCGTTGTACTGTGTGGTGGACTTGCACGCGATTACCGTGCCACAGGAGCCCTCGGCATTGCAGCGTGCCATTCTGGACACGGCGAAGTGGTATCTTGCAGCGGGCATTAATCCGGAGAAGTCCACGATTTTTGTCCAGTCGGATGTCCCGGCGCACAGTGAGTTGGCGTGGGTGTTGAACACCGTCGCACGTATGGGGGATATGGAGAAGATGACGCAGTTCAAGGACAAGAGCGCAAAGGATGGTGCCCAGCGCGCAAGTGTGGCGCTCTTTGACTACCCCGTGCTGATGGCGGCGGATATTCTGCTCTACGACACGCAGGTCGTGCCGGTGGGTGAGGATCAAATACAGCACCTGGAATTGGCACGCACACTCGCGCGGCGCTTCAACAAGCGCTTTGGGGACACCTTTGTCGTGCCGCGCGGCAAGGTGGCAACCGAAGGTGCGCGCATCATGGGCCTGGACGACCCGCACAAGAAGATGTCCAAGAG
>JALXES010000059.1 GCA_027069365.1 Candidatus Moraniibacteriota bacterium
GTTACATTCATACGCGTTGCGAGTTTGTGCATCACTCTCATTTGCAGAGTGCCACACATTCTCTTTAACGTTTTTTACCTTTTGATTATCCTCCACTTTTGTGGAATTGTAAACCGCGCACGATAGACATGCACAACTTACTCTCTCAGTATATCAAACAATTACAGAGTGTAAAGCATCCTTTACCACTCTCCATTTGACGAAAACGTGATTTCGCGCGACAATTGCAACAGCGCACATTGCTGCAGCACGGCAGCACACAGCAGCACCTGTAGCTCAGTGGATCAGAGCATCTGGCTTCGGACCAGAGGGTCGGGGGTTCGAGTCCCTCCGGGTGCACAAGACCCATAGCAAAAACAATTCAAGCCGCACATTTGACTTTTTTGTCAAAAAATGCTATAGTACGTAATGTCAGCTTCGTCTGACAAAAATTGAGCTTTCTTTAAAAACAGCAGGACAGGAGATATATCATGCGATACACCCCAGAAGCAGGAACCACCATTAACCGCTCGGCCGAGGAGATGGTCGTGCTCGCGAACGAGACCAACGAGACGGTCAAGGCGAACTTCAACGACATCGAGATCACGGCGAACCCCGGTGACGACCCGAACACCATCGTGGAGTTCTATCAGTCGGAGTCGAGGCGGCAATACGAGGAGCACATCAACTCCCCCGAGTACAAGCAGCGTCAGCGCGAAGCCGAGGAGGCCCAGCGGCGACACGACCTAATGCTCGAGGGTGCGCTCAAGATGGCGCCGGAGAAGATGACGCTCCGCGACGAGGAGGGTTGGAAGCAGATCGTCGAGAAGAACAGCGACGGCTACGGTAGCGGAGTCATTCGCTTCGCCGAGCGCTGGGCCCGCCTCATGGAGAGTCGGATCTTCAACGGCGACACCGTCGAGATGTGCGCCGAGGAAGCCAGCTCGTTGGCCGACAACGAGGGCATCACCGGCTTCATGTACGGGTGCGCCGTTTCCATCCTCTCGCAGGTGTGGGTTCACGGCGATGAGCTCCGGCGTTGGCACAATCTCAAGACCCAGATCGGGAACGAGGGCGAGAAGGCCAACAAGTCCGGAGGTGTGCTCAACCCCGCGCTCCTGTCCATCGGATAGAGAGTATTGGTCAACCCATTTAGGTAGGACCCCATGGATTGGTTTATGGGGTCCTTTTTTATACTTGTGAAAGCGGTGCTACTCAACGCGTTGAGTTTCCACAACTTAGAGGCCATTGGCGGCCTTGTATGCCGCCCACTGCTTCTTGGACCAGTTCTTTGGCTTGGTTGTAAATTTCTGGCGTGCCACGTCGCCGGGGTGTGGGTAGTCACGCGGTGACTTGTAGTTGCTGTAGAAAATATCATCAATCAGCACGCGACCGTCGGCAGCGGTGACCTTTTGAGTGAAGTACGTCTTCATAGAGCCGTCCGGCTTGCGCTCTGTCACCACAGGCCCTTTCATTTCCACCGTGCGTCCGTCCGATGTGCCGTAAATCTGAAAGACGAGTTCCGTGCCCTCAATGAAGTTGTGCAGCATGATGTGGTGAGGTGTGTTGTTGACAAATTTCAAGTCCGGGCGCGGCTGGTAGATCGTCGCGTCAAAGCCGGTCGGTTGGTAGTACTTCACCGGATAGGAGTGGTTGCGCCGCTCGGTAATTTCCAGACCGGTCAGGATGGCTGCACGGAAGAGTGTTGTGGAGACCTGACAAATGCCACCACCATACTCCGGACGTGTCTGATTGTCAATGATGACAAGCTCCTTGGCATAGCCGGTAGAGGCGTCAACCGGCCCGAGGAGTGTGGTGAACGAGAGTGTCTCACCCGGCGCCAAGATGACACCATCAAAACGCGCTGCCGCCGTCTTGATGTTGTGAATGCGCGTTGCCGGTGAGCCGGCAAAGTTGGAGCGCCCTTCGCCGATGAGTTGCGTGATGCCCAAGTCGTTGACGTCCGCCATAGTGTACGTCGGTGTCAGCACACGTGACGGCAGCTTGATGCTCTGTGGGATTGTGCCCTGCGCAACGCTCTGCGCATAGCGTGCAATGACGTCAACACTCTCATCTATGAGCAACTCGCGCCCGTTGCGGTGCGGCTGGAACACGCGCACGCGGCCATTCTCCATGCGAAAGCGTGCGTCCACCGGCGGCTGATAGAGATCTTTTGCCAAGCGCGTCACAAAGCGCCGGATATCCTCTGTGCGGGCACGGACGCGCTCTACCTTGCGCACGTGTGCGGCGCGGCGCGACGACTGCAAGAAACGACAGCCGGGGTGTGGCGTAGGACACGTTTCGGCACGTGTTGTATTCTCTAATTCACTGCGATAGCGTGGGTCAAAGATGAGGCGCGTGTCAATCGTAAACCACGCACGCACGTCCTTCTGTGGCAATGTGATACTCTGATTGTCCGCGATAAAGAACTGCACATAGGGCTCCGGCGTGGGTGCCGGGGGTGCACTCTGTGCGACAGTGGCGTATGGCAAACCAAAAGTCGCCACTGCGCAGGCGATGCCCAGAAGTGTTTGTGCAAAATGTTTCTGTATAAATGTGTGGTATATGAACATGTCTTCAGTATACCAGAAATAACGAAAAGCCGCAGAAGTGGGAGCGGCTTTTGGTATGAAAGTACGGCGCTTTGCTTTTGGCTAGAAGCCGCGCACTTGAATCTTCTTCGTCTTGTTTGTCTGTGCCTTTGGCAAGCGGATTGTCAGGATACCGTTCTTGAGTGATGCCTCTGCCTTGTCCACAACAACATCCACCGGCAGAACAACGCTGCGAGAAAATGACCCCCAGTAGCACTCCTGGTAGTAGTAGTTCTCGCCTTCAACCGTTTCCTCCTGCTTGCGCTCACCCTTGATAGTTACCATGTCGTTGTTGATAGCGACATCCAAATCCTCCGGCTTCACACCGGCAATCGTTGACTTGATGACAATGTCGTTGTCCGTCTGATAGACGTCAATCGTCAGCTGGCCCTCCGCGTCGTTCTGCGCCACTTCCGTCGTTGACCACTCCTGTGCCGGCGCATCGTGACTGACAGCCATGTTTTGCATCGACGTTTCTTCTTCCTCGGTGTAGATTGGCATTGACGTGCCGGTTCCCATTGTGTCCACGTCCCGTGCACCAGTCAATTTTTCGAAGAATGAGCGTTTTTCTTTTGTCATATTTTTGTCTTACATTTTACATCATACAAAAATGCATGATAACGATAGGTTACTTTCATTATAAAAGACTCTTGCAAGAATTGCAATGCTTTGCATCCATATGCCTCTCCCTAGTACGCAAATGGGTTGCGCGCGCCACGTACTTCAAAATGTATGTGTGGTCCGGTGGAGCGACCTGTGGAACCGATTGCCGCAATGCGCTCGCCACGCTTTACCTTCTTGCCCACCTTGACGTACAACCGGCTGGCGTGTGCGTACAGTGTCTTTGTGCCATTTGGATGTTGAATGACAATATAGTTGCCATAGCCACCGTTCCACCCGTGGCGCGCGATAATGACGCGTCCCGCCGCCGCCGCATAGATGGGCGTCCCCATCGGAGCCGCAAGGTCAACGGCGTTGGTGCGGTGTAAGCCCTGCGAGCGACGATAGTTGACCGTCGGCGCCCGATAATACGAACGTGAGACGGCAACCTGCTTGGCAACGCCGATGGACGCATATGTACGCTTACGGATGATTTGCTTTGGCTGCGGCGTTACGACTTCTTCTTTGATGCCATCCGGAACAACAATTTCATCACCAACCGTCAACGCACCGTTTGCCGGCAGGCCGTTGTAGCTGATGATGGCATCTACGCTGCCTTTGTACTTCTTGGCGATTGACTGCACAGTATCACCCTTGGCAACTTTGTGGCGCACACCATTTGTTGCTAACAAGATGATTGTATCCCCCGGCTTGATGCGCGCAACATCATCAATCTCATTGGCCCACAGAATGGTATTGACCGTCACACCATGGTCTTTGGCGATTTGCCCGATGGTATCACCCGGTTTGACGGTATAGATTTTGATGTCCCCTTCATCTTCAACAACATCTGCGCCAGCAATGGCGCCATACGATGAGACGTCATCCTCCAAGCTTTCAGCAGCAACATCCTTCTTTGCACCAGTCTCACGTGCCGGCGCAACCGGAACCGGTGCGAGCGCAAGGTTGTGCGGCACTTGCGTCGTGATTGGAGCTTGCACATAGCGCTCCTCGCCACCACCAAAAATCCGTGCTACGAGACTATCATCTGTCGCATACACGCGCAAATTAAGAAGTGACACCAGTACGGCACCAACAATAACAATAAACAGTGCCGTGTAGTCACGCACAAAAACACGCATGAGGCGCCACAGCCGTGATGACTCTCGCCACGCATGTGCCATCGTTCTACTTGCTGTAGATGATGTGCGGTGAATTGTTGTATGAGAGAAGCGTTTGATACGCGTCGCCCTTTCTCTTGGCTGCATTCGCATGTTTCTATTCTACCACTACTCCATGCACACCTTACAAATTTAACCACCCTCCCCATCCTACGTCACTGTGCTATTTTGTCAATCCACACGATACACGATGACGCACGCTCCTCTACTGTTTTTGGAGCTTTCTTAATATGCGCAATTCGTCGCGCAGTGCCGCCGCCTGCTCAAACTGCAGCTTCTGCGCCGCCGCACGCATCTCTCGCTCCTTCTGCTTGATGGTCGCGGTGAGGTTCTGGAGTGACGCCAGTTCGGTGTACTCCTGAACCACCTGCGTGTGCGCCGATGCATCGTCCGGCGCGATGGAGCCGATCGCCTTGGCAACGCTCCGCGGCGTGATGCCGTGCTTTTTGTTGTACGCCAGCTGCTTGGCACGCCGCCGCTCGGTCTCCGCAATCGCGCGGGAGAGACCGCCTTTGACTGTGTCTGCGTACAAAATCACGCGCCCCTCCACATTGCGCGCCGCGCGTCCGATTGTCTGAATCAGCGATGTCTCGCTGCGCAAGAATCCCTCCTGATCCGCATCCAGGATCGCCACCAGCGCGACTTCCGGCAAGTCCAACCCCTCGCGCAGCAAGTTCACGCCCACCAGGACATCGTAGGTCCCGCGCCGCAAGTCCTCCAGAATCGCCACGCGCTCCAGCGTGTCCACATCGCTATGCACATACGCCGTGGCAATGTCGTGCTCCGCCAGGTAGGTGCTTAGGTCCTCCGCTTGCTTCTTGGTCAGCGTGGTAATCAGCACGCGCTGTCCGCGCGAAATCACGCGGCGCGCTTCGTCAGTCACATCACGCACCTGCGTGCGCGTCGGCCGCACCACCAACTCCGGATCCACCAGCCCCGTCGGACGAATGACTTGCTCCACCACCTGCGCACTGTGCGTGTGCTCATAGTCCGCCGGCGTGGCGCTCACAAAAATTGTTTGCCGCGCACGCTCTTCAAACTCCGCAAAGGTCAGCGGGCGGTTGTCCAGTGCGCTCGGCAACCGAAACCCGTGCTCCACGAGGTGCTCCTTGCGCGCGCGGTCAGCACTGCTCATCCCGCCGATTTGCGGCACCGTCACATGCGACTCGTCAATCACCAGCAGGTAATCGTCCGGGAAGTAATCCATCAGCGTGTACGGCGCTTCCCCGGCCGCACGACCGCTTAGGTACCGCGCGTAGTTCTCAATGCCGCTGCAGTACCCCACGCTGCGCATCATTGCGATATCCTGCCGCGTCCGGCG
>JALXES010000060.1 GCA_027069365.1 Candidatus Moraniibacteriota bacterium
AGCGACCTCCGCAGGAGCCATCTCATCGAGTAATCCTTCGTTGAAGGCGATGAGCCAGGCCAGATGGAATTCGATCGGCTGAGGGTGCAGGCGGTCCTGTTTGAGGATCTCACGCAGCACTCTGCCACGCTGCAGCTTTCGCGCCATGGTCTCCTCGAGTTTGGCGCCGAAACGGGTGAACACTTCCAGTTCCAGGAATTGCAGATAGTCCAGTTTCATCTGGCCCGCCTCCTCCTTGATACGGGGATGCTGCGCCTTGCCACCGATCCTGGATACCGATCTGCCTATATCGATGGCAGGACGGAAGCCGGAGGCGAACAGGTTCCGGTCCAGATATATCTGGCCGTCGGTGATCGAGATCAGATTGGTGGGAATGTAGGCCGCAATCTCCCCCTGCTCGGTCTCGACGATCGGCAGAGCGGTCATACTGCCACCACCGTGGTCGGCGGCCAGGCGCGTGGAGCGTTCCAGCAGGCGCGAATGGAGATAGAAGATGTCGCCGGGGTAGGCTTCGCGCCCCGGTGGGCGGCGCAGCAGCAGCGACAGTTCGCGGTAAGTATAGGCGTGGGTGCTGAGATCGTCGTACACCACCAGGGTATCGAGACCACGCCGCATCCAATATTCAGCGATGGCGCATCCGGCCATGGGGGCCAGATATTTGAGACCGGGCAAGGCGAAGGCCTCGCCCACCACCACGGTGGTGTATTCCATAGCGCCGTAGTGGCGCAGGGTTTCCAGGGTGGAGACCACCGTGGAACGTTTCTGGCCGATCAACACATAGATACAATGGACGTTCTGGCCTTGCTGATGGATGACCGTATCCAATGCCAGGGTACTGCGACCTGTCCCCTCGTCGCCGATCAGCAACTGGCGTTGTCCGCGTCCGATGGGGATCATGGTATCGACGATCTTGCAGCCGGTATAGAGGGGAGTCTGGACGAAATCCCGGGCAATGATGGGGGGAGAGAGGGTATCGAGAGGCAATCTGGTACGGCAATCCGGCGGATCCAGCCCATCCAGGGGATTGCCCAGGGGATCCACCACCCGTCCCAACAGGGCGTCCCCCACCGGGATATTCAGGATCCTGCCGCTGCGGTGCACCACTGTGCCTGCGGTCAGGTTTTCGCTCTCCTGCAACAGGATCGCGCCGACCCGGTTCTTCCCCAAGTCGAACACCATGCCTCTGCTGCCGTCCTCGAAGTCAAGCAGATCATCCATCGCCGCCGACGGCAACCCCTGGATCCAGGCGATGCCATCACCCACCGACAGGACCCGGCCCTGCTCCACCAGCCGGGGACCCAGGCGGTACTGGTCAAGGCGCCGGGTCAGACTGTCGAACGACGAATGGTCAGCCATGATGGGAGAAAAATTTCAATTCATCCTTGAGATTGGCGCGGATCACGTAGGCTCCCAGGTCGACACGCAGCCCTGCAAGCAAGGCGGAATCCGTGTCGAATCGGCATTCGATGGGTGCATCGAGCAGATCCCGCAAAGCTGACTCCAGTCGCCGTCGTTCCTGGTCTGTCAGGGGGAAAGCCGAGATCACCCTGGCGACCCCCGATAC
>JALXES010000061.1 GCA_027069365.1 Candidatus Moraniibacteriota bacterium
CAGCGACAGGCGCTCAAGATGTGCCAACGCGTAAGTGGTAAGTGTCGCCAGCGCCATGGCAATAAGTGAGCCCAGCACAGCGTTGTGAATGCGCGTCAACAGATGGTGGCTGAGAACTTTCTCCAGCAGCACAAACAACAGCACAAAGTTCGTCAATGACCCGAGTGCAAAACCTATCGGAATGGCGTAGACATCGTACACCGGCAGGAAGAGTACAATCATCACAATCGTTACCAGTACGCTCACAAACCCCACCAGCACCGGCGTAAGCGTATTGTGCAGCGCATAAAATGCGCGTGCCAGCAGCGGGATGAGCGAGAGCGCAAAGACAGACAGCGACAGGATGCCCAGAATTTGAAATGTCATAATCGTATCATGCCAGTCAAACGCACCGGTCCCCAGTACGACACGCACGACCTGTGCGCGCAGCGTCACGAGCAGCACCATCAGTGGCACTACGAGAAAGATGGTCCGCCGGATATACTTCACAAGGAGTGCGACAAATGCGTCCGTGTCCCCTTTGGCACTATACGCGGCAAGCGTGGGAAATGCCGCAACCGCAAACGGCACGCCAATCACACCGATAGGAATGGAGCCGATGTTATTGGCGAATGTAAATGCCGCGAGTGTCCCCGCTGTCGTCAGCGAGGCAAAAAACGTCACCGCGATCATACTCAGTTGCGTTGAGGCTGTGCCGAGCATGCGTGGGAGCATGAGCGTGACCACGCGCCGCACGTCACTGTTGCGCCAGGCACTGCACACACCAACGATAGGTGTGCCAAAACCACACGCCACCGCAGCCGGCATCGTGGTGGCAAAGTGCAGCACCGCGCCCAGCACCACACCCCACGCCAGACCAACCGGCCCCATTGCCGGCACAAAAAACAGCGCACCGCAGATAATGCCGATGTTGTAAAAAATTGGTGCAAGCGCATAGACAAAGAACCGCTTCAGCGACATCAAAATACCACCAAATACAGCGCTCATTCCCAAGAACAGCGGCGAGAACATCATCACGCGCGTAAACGTTACCGTCATCGCCGTCTTTTCCGCATCAAAACCCGGCACCAAGAGCGGAATGATTAGTGGTGCAGCAACAAACAACTCCATGATCAGCACCATCAGCGCACTTGTCAGTAGCACAAACACACCCCCCGCCAACCGCCATGCCTCATGTGCCTTGTCGCGCGCCATGAGTCCCGTAAACACCGGGATGAACGCCGCACTCAACGCACCCAAAATCAGCAGATCAAACACGATGTCCGGCAAGCGAAATGCCGCGTAGTACACATCCAACACATCCCCGGCACCAAACATGCTCGCCAAAATGCGGTCGCGCACAAAGCCCAGCAGCCGACTTACCACGCCTGCCGCTGCCATAATCAAGGCCGCCAACGTGATGGAATTAATCGGTGTGCGGTGGAAAATTTTCATGAGAAATGCCCCCATAGCAACATCCAAAACAAATAAAAATACGGCGCCTATGCTCCACTGCAAGTGTAGCACTCGCGCGCGCTATTGACCAGAGTCCGCTGGTGCGAGCACGACGCCG
>JALXES010000062.1 GCA_027069365.1 Candidatus Moraniibacteriota bacterium
GAATGTACA
Organism: Candidatus Moraniibacteriota bacterium; assembly: GCA_027069365.1. Classification (GTDB taxonomy): domain Bacteria; phylum Patescibacteriota; class Minisyncoccia; order Moranbacterales; genus JALVQA01. The sequence goes on from JALXES010000062.1 coordinate 10, forward strand.
CCATATCCACATAGAAGAAAAACGCCTGCCTCATTGATGTATTGCGATGCACAAGAACATCTTGTGGCGCCATAAAAAGTGTCGCGATATCAATATGTGTCACTGAAAAAAATCCTTTTGTAACACCAATAACCAAGATGCCAACTAGAGATATCAATGCAGATACAGCAAAGAAAACGCTGTATGTCCCAAGCGCCACAAGGAATATTCTGTAGAATTTTTTTGTATGGACACGTGCATATAACACTGCAAAAATTACTGAAAATATAATCTCAAGGCGATAGCCAATGGTAATGCCAGTTTGTGGTGTCTGCCCAAAAACTGTAAAAAACGATAACATGAGTCCCGGTATATTTGTAATCTCATAGTAACTAATGATTTCTCCTTTGTATACCAAATCAAAAAGCGGTGCAATCAAAATAATCGGCATTCCCGTGAGGAGTACTGGAAGCACATTATGCAACGGCAATTGCAATATCAATCGCCACACAAAGACAAGTGCCATCAGCACAAAGAGGAATGCAAAGACCATTTCCGCAGAACGCAATGCGGTATCTACAAATGACTCCACTTTAAAACCACCGATCCACCATTGCTCTACCAAACGTATGACGATGATTGCAAAAAAGGTAGCGAAAAATGCATGCGCAGATAATGACCTTCTCTCAACCGTTTTGATTACACTAACAAAAAAGTGCCATGGCGCACGTATTGATGCGAATACTTTTTTTGTGAGAGATTCATATAGCATACTGCCATCATACAGGGCTCTTGTCAGGCTGTCTACTGTGTGCTACAATCACAGCAAACAAGCAAAGTCCCTGCGCATCCCGCTCCTTCGTGTGAGACCAGGATGTGCCACGTCCGCGTCGGTGCGGACATGCGCACGCGCGGACGCCTTGTTTGCGTGTTTTTTAATCCATTTAATATTCATTCGCATGAAAGAATATGAACTCATCTACCTGATCGGTGCGTCGCAGAAGGAGAACTTCCGCGCCATTGATAAGGATGTCCACGCCATCGTTGAGAAGTTCGGCGGCACATGGCTGGACAAGCAAGTGACCGAAGAGCGTCGCTTGGCCTATGAGATCAAGCACGAGCGCAACGGCCTGTATGTCACACAGCGTTTTACGCTCCCGGATGTGGACGAGCGCGAGGAGAACGGCATTGAGCTGAGCGACAACCCTATCGCTGAAATCAACCGCGAGCTTGGTCTGCACACCGGCATCCTGCGCGCACTCATCGTCAGCGCAGAAGACCTGCCGCCGCTGATGACTAAGGAAGAGAAAGATGCTCTGCGCATCAAAAAGCAGCAAGAACGTGAACTGCGGGAGAACAAGAACGTCTCCGGCGCCGCGATTGACAAGCAAGTGGAAGACGCGCTCCACATCTAAAACACATCACTGTGAGTTTTTCATAATCAGCACTCACAGTTAACACAATACGTATGAACCTCAACAAAGTTCAACTCATCGGCCGCCTCACACGCGACCCGGAAGTACGCACCACACAGAGCGGACAAACCGTTACGACCATTGGTCTGGCCACCAACCGCAACTGGACCGACAAAAACGGCCAGAAGCAGGAGCAGTCGGAGTACCACAACATCGTGCTGTGGGGTAAATTGGCAGAAATCGCCGGACAGTACCTCGTGAAGGGGCAAGAGGCCTACTTTGAAGGGCGACTGCAGACACGCAAGTACCAGGCAAAAGACGGCTCCGAGCGCTACACAACGGAGATTGTCGCAGAAAACATGCAAATGGGTGCCAAGCCGCAGGGCGCAAGCTACACGCCACGTCCGGCAGCTGCTCAAGCTGCAGCACCGGCAGCCGCAGGTGCTGCAAGTACACCAAAAGCAGCAGCGCCACAACAGTCTGAAGACATCCCTACCATCAACCTTGACGACGTGGACGATGTCAACATTGAAGATGTACCATTCTAACAACACACCTATGAAGAAACCGTGCATTATCGGTGGCAAGAGGATTGACGTCATTGACTACAAAGACGCCGACTTCCTCCGCCGCTTCCTGAATTCTCAGGGCAAAATCTATCCCCCAAAGCGCTATGGTGTGAGCGCCTCATGCCAGCGCAAGATTGCCGCTGCTATCAAGCGCGCACGCTACATGGGGCTGCTGCCATACGTTGTAAAGTAGCACGAGAGGAAATCCGTTGCGCGTATGCCCAGCGGATTTTTCTATCACACCTAACAATCACACCTATGCTTAATCTCAGCGACATCAAGGCCGGCAAGCTCATCCTCCTGGATGGCGAGCCGCACAAAGTCCTCACAAACGAACACTCCAAAATGGGCCGCATGGGCGCTGTGATGCGCACCAAGCTCAAAAACCTCATCACCGGCGCCGTCTTTGACAAGACCTTCCAAGGCGCCGACAAAGTGGACGAAGCCAGCGTCACCACGACCAAAGCGCAGTATCTGTACCGCGAGGGCAACGAGTTTGTATTTATGGACACCGCTACCTACGAGCAGTTCTCTCTGGATGCACGCGTTGTGGGAGATGCCACAGCCTATCTCACCGAGGGCTTGGAAGTGAGCATCATGATCTTCAATGACCAACCCATTGATCTGCGCCTCCCGGCGAAGGTCACACTCACTGTCACCGAAGCGCCGCCATCCATCAAGGGCAACACCAGCTCCGGCGGTGACAAGCTCGTGACCGTGGAGACCGGCGTCAAAATTACAACACCGCTCTTTGTAGAAGCCGGCGACAAGATTGTTGTCAACACGGACCGCGGCACGTATGTGAGCAAAGAATAGCTGCATCGCGCCACCGACCGCGTAAGAAAAAACCCGTCCTCGTCAGGACGGGTTTTTGTGAGCGTCTCACATGTTCTTCAATTGTCTTTTTGTTTGTGTTTGTGTGCGCGACTTCGGCGTCGCGCAAGTAAAGTACTTTGTTTGTGTTCTGTGGAAGTGTGCGTGTGACCACGCACACCGTCCTACAAGAGTCCCATCATGTTAAACGCGCTGAGCGTCAACATTGGCATGAGCATCAGGAGTGTTGCAAACTTTGCATCCTCACTGACGTTGAACTCTACGTCACATAAGCCGCCGGAGCAGGTGCCTGTCCCCTCGCAGGAACATGCCTCTGTCTCTGCTGACTCTTCTCTGCCGGAGCATCCACAGCCCCCGCACGTGTGTGTTTCTTCCATAGTTTGTGTTTTTATGGACGGATTACGACATAAAAAAATCGGGCATCTGAAGAGCTCTTTCCGGAGGAAATGCGCTCAACAGAATCACCCGATTCCTTTATTGACACTTCTATTGTAGCACGCCAAATTGCTTTTGTCAATGCTGCCGCTCGTGGCATGTTCTGCCATCCCTTCCCTGCCGCGTGTACGGCATCGCGACGGCGAACTGCAGATGTGTAACGGGCACTGCATGCGTGACATGCACATAGCGATGTCTGGTGTGTGCTCTCACGCTACGCACTGTACCCCAGCATATGACGCACGTGCGCAGCGTGACCGTGTTGTGGTTGTGTGTTGTTAATGATTACCGACCGTGCGTGGTTACGCATTTGTCGCAATAGTGAATGTCACCACCTGGCTGTACTCTCCCGCAACCGTGTCACCGTCAATCGCTGCCTTGTAGGTGATGTCAAACTTGTCTTTGTTGACAGTTGTTGCACTGTCTACAATTTCCTTTGGGCCGTCAGCGGCAGTTGGTAGCGCATCGTCGCCGCTCCCAAAGAGCGTGTTGTCCGTGTCCTCTACGGCCAGCGTGACAACGCTGTCATCAGACCGGAAGTTGGACACTTCTATACCGTACCCTTCCGTGCCGGCTGTCACAACATCTGTAGTGATGCGGTCAATAGTGTTCAGTCCACCGGCATCGCGTAAGTCACCGTCGGTTTCCACATAGACCTGCACACCGGAACGGTTGTTGGAGTGCACCTCGTAGGTCTGCGTCACCTCTTTGACAGAAGCGACAGACAGTGTGCCGAGGTCCATTGTGACGTCATCTACAGCCAGCGTTGTAAACAGTGGAACTGTCGCCGTCACGTCCGTTGTGTTGTCATTGGTCTTGATCGCCAGACCGAAGTCATAGGGATACTTCTCAAAGTTGTTGATGTTGATTGCCACGGACTGCTGCGCGTAGGTTGTTGCCGTGTAGCTTGATAGCACATTGGCCATTTCCACCGTGACCGGTGTGTTGGCGCTGATCGCGCTGCCCACCGTCAGTGTGATGGAGTTGTCCACTGCATCAATAGCATGTGCTGTCGTCGCGCCATTGAGTGTCACCGTGTCATCGCTGGTGTCACTGTCCACAGGCGCTTCCGTGACCGGGAATGTAAAGATAATCTTGTCACCGCCGGCGAGTGCCTCACCCGTGGTAAACGAGATTGTCGTGGTCCCCGGCGTGCTGCCGGAGCCGGTCTGCTCCCAGACACCATCAGAGATTTTCTTTGGTGTCGCGGCATTCGCATGCGGCAGTGCAACCATCGCATTTGCAAACGCACAAAGCGTCAGGAAGGAAACCTTCCGCAATACATTCTTGTTCATATGTCAACGAGTTATGTTTTTATTTTTGTTTTTTCTGCAAAGGTCATGCAGTGCATGTGGTTGTGTCACACATCATGCTGCCCTCTGACCTCTGCGCCGCCCTCCTTAGAGCGATACAAAAATGTATCAAACATACTCTCGGCTTCCCCCTCCATGACCGTGGCCCGTACGCTGCCCGGCACAAAGCGGTGTCGCCCCTCTAGAACACCCTAGAAAAAAAAGCCGAGGCCCTCCCGTACGGAAGAGTCACCCGACTTCTTTAACGACACTAGAAGTATAGCATGCCAAAACGCTTTTGTCAATATCAGTATGCATGGAGGATTGCAAGCATGCTCTCTGAGAGCGCACCGAACTCATCCTTTGCTTTTTCGATATTTTCTTTTGTGCCAATTTGCGTCGCCTCAAGCTTCTTGGGATCCACTGTAAAGACTGCATCCCCGGTCTCCTGACAGAGCGCAGGAATGCGCCCATAATCTTGTATTTCTTGCAGGGCCCTCTCATGCGATGTTGCCACGAGGTCATTTCTGCAATGCTTTTCTGAGAGGTATTTTTGCACAGTTGGCGGGATTTGTGCAATCCACTTACGATGATCCTTGATTGGCTGCTTTCCATAGACATTGTAAGCGTTGAGAATATAGCCAATGAACAACGCCTCTCCGTTCAGCACAAACCTACTCTCAATTTCACCGGATAATGCCGCACCTGTATCACGCCAATTACTCTTCCACCGTTCCAGTGTCGTGCCGAGATTTTCAATGCCTTGCAGACTAAAGGCGTCCGGGTTCATCGGAACAACGAAGTAATCCGTGCCTAAGAGAATGACACGATTGAGCAGTCCCATGGTTGGCGACGTATCAACAACAAAAATGTCAACCTGCTCCTCCATACCCTTCTTTTTGAGAAAACGATTGATAGCGCTTGTGTTGAAATACCCAATCTGCTCGCCCGCAGCAGCCTGATTGTATGCAGTTGTGAGAAGGTTCTCATATGCAGAAAGCCTGATGTCACCACGCACAAGAAAGAGATTTGCAGGGTTTATAC
>JALXES010000063.1 GCA_027069365.1 Candidatus Moraniibacteriota bacterium
ATGTCGAAGGGTGCGCGGACCATCCGCTCGGCCATAAAACCGGCAACGATATCGCCGCAGTGGATGCCGTGCTGCGCTCCATGTGTGGCAGCTTCTGCGAGCGCCCACTCCAACGCATCCATATTGTCGTGTGAGTCCGAAAAGATAGCGATAATCATAGGTTGTTTTTAGTGTTTTGCTATTTTCAGTATAGCAGATGTGCTATACTGGAGGCACGTTCAACGAAAGAGGAGAAGTTAATGAGTATTTTTAAAAGGCTTCGCTGCTGGGAGATTCAGTGGCACAAGCGACGCCTGAAAAAATTAGGCGTTGATATTAATAGCGAGGAGAAAGGGATTTCAAGAAAAAGACTAGGAGAAGTATCGGCGCGACTCCAAATTGCCAGAAAATATTTTTATCTTGGCGGTGGAGATCCTGCGTCTCCGGATTGTCCCAAGATAACGGATTTTGTTCGTTGGTAGATGCCGGCGCTTGTCATGGACGACAAGCGCTATTTTTTGTTGGGCTGGAGGGATTCGAACCCCCGCATCACGGGACCAAAACCCGTTGCCTTACCGCTTGGCTACAGCCCATTCTATGACGGCGCAATGCGTCCACCGTCCATCACCTGCATTGCATGAGCGATGAGCGATGGCGACGGCGCAGCATCATCGGATCTGCGCACAGTCACCGCAAATTGCTTCTTACATATTGTAGCAATGGCGCTCTGGAGTGTCAAACGCAGTGCGCTGTCAGCAAGCTTGTCAACGAGGAGGGGGTTGGTAGCTGTGATGGTAAGTGTGTTGTCTATGATGCTGTGCGGTGCGCTCTGGCGCAGTAGTGCGGCAAACGCAGCATTGTCGTGTTTAACGGTGTCAATGATGCGTGGCCACGCATGCGTGACGGACGCGAGGAGGTCGTGTGACGAGGTCTGTGCAGGTGGTGTCGTTTGTGATGATGTCTCCGGAGAGGGCGCGCTGCCGTTGGTAGACGTATCAGAAGGTGGTGTTGTGTTGTGCGATGTTGTGAGCCGGACGATGGCAATTTCAAGTGGGAGCTGCGGGAGCGCGCTCTGTGGAATAGCGGTGTGCGCAGTACTGAGAGCATCAATAATGTCGGTGAGACGCGCTGCCGGTGTCTGTGCGAGCTTTGCCAAGCGCTGTTGCTCGGTTTCGTCGTAGATGTGCGTGTGCTGGGCGAGGAGTTCCGGTGCGATACTGCCGAGAAGCGCGTGGCGCGCAACAGTGAGGAGTGAAGTTGTAAAGATGGTGATGTTGTGCCCGGCATCAACGACATCGGATAGGGTAGTGAGGGCTGCCGTGGTATCATTACCGATGATGTGTGCAAGGAGCGTAAAGACCGTGTCACGTTCAGTGATGCCGAGGACCGTGCGCACGTCGGATGGTGTGATGGTCTCGGAGGCGAAAGCCATGACCTGCGCGAGGAGTGACTCCGCATCACGCATACTGCCGCCGCTTGCCACGGCAATCATCATTGCACTCTCGGGATCAAGTGTGAGTTTCTCTGCCTGTGCGATGCGCAACAATTTAGCGCTAATATCGTCTACAGTGATGCGATTCAGGTCAAAGCGCTGAACGCGTGAGAGAATTGTTTCCGGCACTTTGTGCACTTCTGTCGTTGCAAAGATGAAAATCGTGTGCGCAGGCGGCTCTTCCAATGTTTTGAGGAAGGCATTCCATGCCGCAGCGGAGAGCATGTGCGCCTCGTCAATGATGTACACTTTGAAGTGTGTGCGACTCGGTGGCATGGCGACCGTTTCACGCAATTCACGGATGTTGTCAACGCTCGTGTGGCTGGCAGCGTCAATCTCAATAATATCAAGTGCGGTGCCATCAAGAATCTCTGTGCACACGGCATCGTCGCACGGTGTGAAGCCTGTGCGCGGCGCACAGTTGACAGCATGTGCAAAGATGCGCCCAAGTGTCGTCTTACCGGTGCCACGCGGACCGGTGAAGAGATACGCGTGGCCGATGATATTGTGCGTGATAGCACCCTGAAGTGTCTGGACGACATGGCGCTGGCCAATAACATCATCAAACGTCCGCGGGCGATAGGTATTGTAGATTGTCATAGCGTGGGAGAGTGATTGATGCAAACAAAGGTGCCACAGTGTGACACCTTTTCATTATACACTATTAGAGTGAAGACTACTTCTTGAACACAAAGAGCTTGTAGCCAAGGAAGTTCCATGCGAGCACGAGCACGGAGGCGATGGCTGCAGCTAGCGTCGCGAGTGTGCTGCTGACAATGCCGTTAGCGGCAGCGAAGTACGAGATAGCACCGGTGATTGTAGCATTCAATACAAGCCCGATGACGCTCACGCTGACAAATTTCGTAAATTCTCCGGCTGTGGCCTCATCTTTCTTTCCAAATGACCAGTAGCGATTCCAGATGTAACTGTTGATGACGGCAACCGTGAAAGAAAGACCCTTAAAGAGCATTGCGCCGATGACTGTGGTAGAGCCGCCAACAGCAAGGATGATGAGATTGTATGTGCCGAGATCAACGGCGGTATTTGCCGCGCCGACAACGCCGAACTTCGCCAACTGGAAGAAGAAGCCGCGCCATTGCGCCAGTGCGGCACCAATAGCAACGCCAATAGCTGCCGCAATACTAAACGCAAGCGTGGTAATGAGGAAGGGTAGTTCCGGAAAGAACGGGATGCTGCTGTTGGAAACGAGTGTAAACCCAAGACCAAAAATTGCCCCGTTGATGGCTGCAAAGACAAGATCTCTCTCGGTAAGTTTATGTGGTGATGTTTTCATAGTTCTCTCGTGGAGCAAACAGCTACACCCTCCACGTCACGCGAAGACGCGCGAGGGCGTTGTCTGTTGCGCACTGTTATTATGCTTTAATCTCTTCTTCAATATCGCGAATATCGGAAGACCACGTCGGGGTGTCTTGTTGCGCCGGGGTTTTTGGTTTCTGAGAGTGCTGTCTCTGCGGTGCGACGAAGGGCGCGATGGCATTGTCGGCGCGCGAGAGGATGCTCTCAATAACGGCCCATGAAGCGTTTTTGTCGCGGGGGATGACCACAGCAACTTCATCGCCCGGTTCTGCACGGAAGTAGGTAATGCTGGCGAGGAGAACTTTGTACGGCTTGCCTTCAGTGACAACATAGTAGTGACCGCGCTCGTCCTGCGAGATGATGCCGATAGCGTTCTTGCGTGGCGCGGGGCCAATTTGTTTGTAGATAAATGTGCTGTCTGGTGTGATGGTGAGTTTGAGTACATCACCTTCTACAAGTTTTGACTTGGAGGCGTAGTTTGCCGGTACGGGGTATTGCTTGCCATCCGCGCCAATCATCACTTGACCATCAAACACCCCCTCAACAACAGTGCCATCACTGTCGTCAACCTTACGCTTGCGACCAACTTTCTTTTTGCCCTCCACTTGCAAGAGCATGGATTTTGCGCTCTGAATTGTCTTCTCGGCATTGGTAATCATCTCGCGCAATGACTGGATTTTTTGTGCACGCTCCTCCGGTGAGAGCGTGTCAAGTGACTCTTCTGACATAGTTTTTAGTTTTTATTTTTTGCGAAATCGTTGCTTTCATTATAGAGGCTTTTGGGAAATACTGCAAATTGTCAGCTGACCATGTCTGGAGTAGCGGTAGAGTAACGCCTCGTTGGCAAGATTGGACACAGGTTGCAATACGGTGTAAACTTCTAATATTGTGTGCATAGACTAAAACACAGGCATTGTGTTAGCGCGACGACAAATGAGACTATTTCTAATGCGTAGCATCCTCGTGCTCGGCTTTCTTGTTGTGTGGTGCGGCACCGGGGATGTTGCCGAGGCAAAGAAGCTGAAAGCAAAGACGTATAAGAAAGACTACACGCTTGATGACGGTGAGGTCCTTGAGGGTGCGGGGACAAAAAAAACAACAATCAAAGGAACAATTCGCGTGCGCGATCGTGGCACGCTGCGCAATCTTACGATAAAGGGTGGCCGTGTTACGGTGCTGTCCGGTGCGAGTCTAACGATAGAGAATGTGGTGGTTGATGATGCGCCGGGCGTGGCGATTGAGACGCGTGGTGGCGGCACATTGGTCGTACGCAACTCTGCGATTGTCAACGCCGGCGGAAAGGCGTTTTATATTCAGAGAGGAAAGCACATTGTGATTACCGGCACAACAGTGCGAGGAGCCGGTGAGGAAGGTATTGATATTCGCAGCGGTGTTAGCGGCACAATCACCGGTAACACAATTGTCAATAACAGAGAGAGTGGTATTGAGGTCATTCTGGGCAACACATCACTGACAATTGCCAACAACACGATCAGCGGTAACCGTGCGAGTGGCATTGCGACACAGTATTACTCGCTCGCACAGGAAACGGGTGATGTGCGCATCACCAACAACAAGATCGTGGGGAACAGGAACTACGCTATTGATTGTAAAATCCCCAGCAGGATGTCGTCAGGCAAGAGAATTCGTGACGGATACTGGCAACGCTCTCTGAAAGTTGTGGACAATGTCTTTGCGCGGAATAGTGCGGGGAGTATTGCGCCGCTGTGTGGCCGTGTGTATAACGTTGACTCAGAGGCTGTGCGCCGTGCGCGAGAGGAAGCGCGCAAGGCAGCGGAGGAGAAAGCGCGCCAGGCGGCAGAGGCGGAACGCAGAGCTCGTGAAGTTGACCAACAGCGCCATGTGCTGACAGAGGCGGAGCAGGCGTTTGATGAGCATCTTGTGCGCATCAAAGAGCACAAGGAGGTGGTGGATGCATACTCGTGGGTGCGTGTGGTTTTTGTGGGCGTTGACCAGGCGCATGTGGAGGCGCTGCGTGCGCAACGTGATGGTCTCATGCGCATAGCACAGACGCTCAGAGAACTTGAGCGACAGCAACTTGATGAGGCAGAACGTAAGCGCGCTGCAGAACTTAAGGCACGCCTTGATACTGTTGTGACACCACTGGACAGCTACATTGTCGCGAAAGAACATGCAGGCCTTTGGCATCGTATCACGCGTCTGTGGCGCTAAGAAATTTTCTTGAAGGTCACCTTGTAGGTGGGCTCGTACGTATTGTGGTGTGCATCGGACAGCTCAATGCTCTCACCCTTGATAAGTTGCGTCATGGCAATATCGCTGAGCATCTCCTCCAGAGCGGCGCGCTCTTTTGTGAGTTCTTCCAGGCGCTCGTAGGCGCCGCCCATGCTGGCTTGGATGGCAAGTTCTGCCTCCTTTTTGGCGATGCGCGCTGTGTCGTAGGCGTCCTTGAGCGCTTGGTACTCGCCGTCATTGGCCAGCATATCGCGATAGTCCTTGCGGATGGACTTTTGTTCTTGTTTGATGGCCTCAAGCTCATTGAAGACGTCTTGGATGTCACGCATAGGTGTATTTTGTTATGTGAATAATGTTCCAATCATACCACACTTCGCACAGTGGGAGAACTATGTGTTAACATAGAGGGAGTATTACCATAATCTATTGAGAAATCATATGACGTCTTTTCTTGCAACATACCACGCAGTTAGTGCGCACCCGCTGGTGCACGCGTGGGGAGGTGCCGTTGTGCTTTTCCTCGTGCTTGGTGGAGGGTTTGTGCTTGCGCGGCACATGGTATTGAACCATCTTGCGCGGCTGGCGTCGCACACGACGAGTCACTGGGATGATGCGCTCGTTTCCGCACTGGAGAGTGTGCGTCCATCCATGTACTGGACGCTGGCGTTTCTCATCGCCGCGCAGACGCTCGCACTTCCGGAAGCGTTACACACGGCAATTGTCGTTATTTTTGCGCTCACAGTAACGCATTATATTGTGCAGAGCATTGGTGTCGGCGCAGAGAAGCTCGCCCAGCACCTCGCCGCGCGGGATGGTGATGACGCAACACATCACGCACGTGCGGCAATGGGATTGATTACCGGCATTCTCAAAATGCTCATATGGGTCGGTAGCCTTCTGTTTGTCGTTTCAAACTTTGGCGTGGACATCACGTCGCTTATTGCGGGACTTGGTATCGGCGGCATCGCGGTGGCGTTGGCGCTGCAGGGCATTCTCAAGGACCTCTTCTCATCCTTCTCCATCTTCTTTGATAAGCCCTTCACAATCGGTGACTTTATTGAAATTGGGGACTATAGCGGCACCGTGCAGAAAATTGGCATCAAGACAACGCGCTTGAAATCGCTCTCCGGTGAGGAAGTCATCATTTCCAACCAGGACCTGACAACCGCCACCGTGCGCAATTTCAAGCGCATGCAAGAGCGGCGCATCGTACAGACTATTGGTGTGACGTATGAGACGCCGCAAGAGATGCTCGCACGCATTCCGGCGCTTATTGAGGAAGTTATTGCCGGCGTTGAGCAGGTACGGTTTAGTCGTGCGCACTTGCGTTCTTTTGGTGATTCTGCATTAGACTTTGAGATTGTATATTTTGTAGAATCACGGGATTATCGTCTCTCCATGGATGTACGTGAAAAAATCAATCTTGGCATTCTGGCGACATTTGCCGCGCACGGTGTTGACATCGCTTATCCGACGCGCGTGGTGTATAATAAGTAGTAAGGGATGGCGTAAGTAAAATTAAGTGAGAACAAACTATGCAGTGGATTATCCTTATCGTACTCATTGGCGCAGTGTACTGGCTTTTTACGAATGGGTACGTCAACCTTGAGTCATCGGTGCAATACATCACATCAGCGATTATGGAGGTTGTCAATTCAATCACTGCGCTGCTGAAGGGATTGTTTCGCTAGACCATTTCTTTAGTTGCCCCTTGTGCCGCTACGCAATGTAGCGGTTTTTTGGTGTGTTGTATGTGGTGCATAGTAGGGGGTCCGCCGGTTTTGCAGGCTGTGGTCAACAGGGTGTTGACGAGTTTGGGTGGGGTGGTGTAAAATGGTGGTACAGGACATCACAGTGGTGAAAAGTGGGGAATTTGACATCTCCATATGAGCGAGCGAGGTTACGATGTTCTCTTGATCAACTGCTCACGTGACTATGTTCATCGGTGAATACGCGCACAACATAGACCCCAAGAAGCGTTTGGCGATGCCATCAAAGTTTCGCACAAAGCTGGGCAAGACGGTTGTTGTGACGCGCGGACTGGACAACTGCCTGTTTGTCTACCCGATGAGCACGTGGAAGGAGCTGGCAGCCAAACTCGGCACGATGCCGATTGGCGAGGCGGCGACGCGCTCGTTTGTGCGGCTGATGCTTGCCGGTGCGACAGATGTCACGATGGACAAGCAGGGGCGCATCGTCATTCCCGATTACCTCAAGGAGTACGCCGGACTGACAAAGAACGTCACCGTCGCCGGATTGTTTAATCGCTTGGAGGTGTGGGACACACAGAAGTGGCACACGTACAAGAAGACAGCCGAGGCCAACACGGATGTGGTGGCGCAGAAACTGGGTGAGCTTGGCGTGTACTAGGGGCGCGGGGTAATTCAAATACTCTTACTACCGACAGGGGGTAGTAGTGGGAGCAGAGAGTTACTCACACAGCACACTATGACGCAACACATACCGGTGCTTCAGCGTGAGGCACTCTCAGGGGCGCACATTGACAGTGGGGCAACGGTGATTGACGCGACGCTTGGCGGCGGCAGCTATACACGTGCACTATTGGAGCGTGTAGGTCCGCATGGACACGTGTATGCACTGGACCGTGACAAGACGGCGATAGAGCGTTTTATGCGCGTCTATCCGGCGGTGGCGTCACGCGTAACGCTCATCCACGCCAATTTTGCAGATATTCAGCACATTGCGCACGATCGGGGGGTTGTGCCAATGGCGGTTGTTGCAGACCTGGGTGTCTCATCGGATCAGTTGGATGACCCGGCGCGCGGACTGAGTTTCCAGGCGGATGGTCCGTTGGACATGCGTCTTGACCAGAGTGGCCAGGTGGATGCAGATGCACCAACAGCGGCAATGCTTCTGGCCGAGTGCAGCGCTCAGGAACTGGCGCACATCTTTCGTGTCTATGGTGATGAGCCATTCGCGATGCCCATTGCCCGCGCAATTGTTGCGGCGCGTGCTCTAGAGCCTCTTACAACAACAACGCAGCTTGCAGAGCTGATTGTGCGCACTGTGCCGCGTCGTGCACAGCGTCTCGGCAAGCATCCGGCAACGCGGGTTTTTCAAGCGCTGCGCATCGCTGTCAATCACGAGTATGAGGACCTGGAGCGGTTCTTGCACGGAGCACTTGATATTCTGGCGCCGGGCGGCTACCTCAGTGTCGTGTCGTTTCACTCCGGTGAAGACAGGATTGTGAAGCAGTTCATGCGTGCACAATCACACGGGTGCGTGTGCCCACCGGCGTTTCCGGTCTGTCAGTGTTGTCGCACGCCGCGTGCAACATGTGTGACCACAAAGCCCATTGTGCCAACGGCAGAAGAAATCGCTGCCAATCCGCGTGCGCGGAGTGCCAAGCTGCGCATCCTGCGCAAGAAGTAGGGGCGCTCTGTGCGCACATTATTTCACCACAAAAGAAAAACAAAAATGAAAAGGAGCATTTATCAATCACGGCGTGCTACACCAACGCGACGCACCACACGTGCGCAGCGTGCCGGTCGTGTGTCGCTACGGGGCACAATGCGTCTGTCGCATGGCATGGTATTTGGCTTGGCATTGTTTAGTCTGTGCGCGGTGTATGTTGTCATTGTTAACACAGCGGCGGTGAAAGGTGCAGAAATTCGTACACTGGAGAAGCGCATTGCCGCACTCCAAAAGGCGCAGCAGGAGTATACGCTCCAGGAGGCTGCGCTGCGCTCACTGGCACGTGGTGTAGGTGACGATGATGCAGCGCTGGAGCGCGTTGAGGCGCAGGACGTACGTGTCATTGCCGCCGTTGACAGTACGCTCTCACCACGCGATGAGAGCGATTACGCCAACGTTGTTGCTGTTGCACAGTAAGTGTCTGGAAGTGTCTGGCGTGTGGCACATAAGCGGAGATTATGCAGGTAAAGAAGAAGCGTACAAAAAAGCGATCTGTACGACGTATAGCGCGCGCACATCGCACCCACACGCACGTCAATGAAAAGGGGCGTGTGCGCTTTTTGCTGTTTGTCACATTCCTGATTATTGGTGGTATCATCTATCGTCTGTGGTTCTTGCAGGTACACGCCGGTAGCGCCTATCGCGCACAGGCGGATGCGCAGCACACCATAGACGCAAAACTTATGCCGCAGCGTGGGGCAATTTTTTTGCGCGAGGGAGAGGGCTACTATCCCGCGGCAATCAACAAAGACTTTGCACTGGTGTATGTCGTCCCACGTGATGTCCGTGCCGAAGACCATGCGCGCATCATCACGCTGTTCAAAGACGTGTTGGGAGCGGAGATGATTGACGAAGACAGTGTCCGTGCAAAACTTGCCAAAAAGGACGATCCTTATGAGGTCATTGCGCGCAAAGTAGAGAAAGATGTTGCGGCACGTATCACAGAAGCCGGCGTGCGCGGCGTCCACGTGATGCCGGAAGTCTATCGATTCTATCCTGCTGGGGAGATTGCGGCGCAAGTGCTTGGTTTTGTGGGGTCGGATGGCACAACATACCGTGGGCGCTATGGGGTAGAGGCGTCTTTTGAAGATATTTTGGCCGGGACGGCAGGACACGTCCGCCAGCAGCGTGATGCATCCGGGCGGTGGATTACACTGACAGATCGTCAGAAAGAGGCTGCGCGTGATGGTGCCGATGTTGTATTGACGATTGACTATGCTGTGCAATACGCAGTGGAGAATATTCTCAGAGAAACCGTTGAGCGCCACGGCGCAGACAGTGGCTCCATCATCGTCATGCGTCCGGATGGCACAGTGTTGGCCATGGCAAGCCAGCCGGGATTTGATCCTAACACGTACAATACGGTTAAAGATATTACCGTTTATCGTAATCCAATCGTGTCAGATGCGTATGAGGCGGGATCTGTTGTCAAACCCATCACAATGGCGATTGGTATTGATGACGGCAAGGTACGTCCGGACTCAACGTACGTGGATACAGGGGTTGTGCATATTGGCGGCTATGATATCCGCAACTCTGAAGATAAAGTCTATGGCGTGCAAACAATGTACCAGGTGCTTGACGAGTCCATTAATACCGGCGTTATCCATGTTGAGCGCCTGGTAGGACACAAGCGCTTTGCACAGTATTTTGAGCGCTTTGGCTTTGGGCACGTAACAGGCATCCCGCTACCGGGCGAAGCAGCCGGTACCATCCGCAACTTGCAGCCGCCCATCAAGCCTATTCAGTTCTATACGGCGTCATTTGGACAGGGTGTGACGATGACGCTGTTGCAACTGGCGCGCGCATATGGTGTGCTTGCCAACGATGGGATGCTTATGACGCCACGCATTGTGGATCGCATCATCAGCAAGGATGGTCGTGAGGAGGTGCAGTCGCCACATGAACTGCACCGTGTCATTCGTGCACAGACGGCACGTGAAATTCGTGCAATGCTAGAGAGCGTTGTGCTCAATGGACACGGTAAGCGCGCGGCAGTGCCGGGCTATCGTGTTGGCGGCAAAACGGGGACGGCGCAGATTGCCAAAATTGGCGTCAGCGGGTATCGTGATGATGCAACGATTGGTTCCTTTGCCGGGCTGGCACCGATAGAGAGGCCGCAGTTTGTTGTCGCTGTGCGCATTGACAACCCCAAGGATGTGCAGTGGGCAGAGTCTACTGCCGCGCCGGCATTCCAAAGGGTGATGGCGTTTCTATTGGACTATTACAATATTCCACCAACAGAGGAGATTGTGACAGAAAACATCAATGCATCCCAAGAAATGCTTACGCATGAGTGAGGGCGGTCATGCAGTATACTGAAATAACAATTCTATGAAATACGTTGTACAACAAATGTTGCGAATGATGGCGCGCGCAGTGGTGTGGCGCCACAGGCCGTTTGTTATTGGTATTACCGGCTCTATTGGCAAGACAACGACAAAAGATGCTCTCTTTACGATTCTCCGTGCACACACTGCTGTTCGGACAAATATTGCAAATTACAACAATGAGTTTGGTGTACCGCTGACAGTCATTGGTGCGCCCGGTGGCGGACGCTCACTTGGGGGATGGCTGCGTGTCGTAGTGACGTGGCTCTGGACGATGACACTGCAGCGTGACTATCCTACGGTGCTTGTACTTGAATTGGGCATTGACCACGTGGGGGACATGGACTACCTTGTGGATATGGTCTCACCACAAATGGGCGTGGTGACGGTCGTTCACGGTGTGCACGCCGCAAAACTCGGCACAGTAGCGACAATTGCACGGGAAAAGGGCGTCCTTATTGCACGCCTGCCGGCAGATGGTGTGGCGGTCCTGAACGCTGACGATGCACGTGTTGCTGCGATGTCGCGACGGACGCGCGCACAGGTCTGGACGTATAGTGCGCAGGGTGCTGAACATGCGCGGCTGCGTGCCGGCGGCGTCGCGTGTACCGCACAGGGCGGCATGACATTCAAAGTCCATGAGGGGTGTACGACAGTGCCGGTGCGGCTGCCGCATGTTGTCGCGCCGCAGCTTGTGCCATCACTGATGGCGGCGATTGCGGCGGCACGTGCGTACGGCGTCAATCTTGCCGATGTTGCGCAGTCTCTCCGGGACTTTCGACCGCCGCAGCATCGCATGACTATCATCCGCGGGGCACGTGATGTCACTATCATTGATGATACCTACAATGCGGCGCCGCCGAGTGTACGTGGGGCGCTTGCTGCTCTGCACATGATGCCGACGCAACACAAGCGTGTTGCGGTTCTGGGAGATATGCGTGAGCTGGGGGACGCGGAAGTCGCCGCGCACGCCGGTCTTGCCGCAGATATTATCGCGCGGGAGATTGACGAGGTTGTGTGCGTGGGACCGTTGATGCGTCACCTCTACGATGCGCTTGTGGCGCGGAAATCACGTCACGCAGCACCGAACGTGTGTCACTACGCAACAACAGCTGATGCGGCAGACGCTCTCGGGCGGCATGTTGCGCCCGGTGATACGGTGCTTGTCAAAGGATCCAATGGCATGCACATGTGGGATGTTGTAAATGCCCTTTCACAACACGAGGGCATACGTGTTGATGGTACGTGTGAATGACAGTTTGGGAGAAATAGTGCTAGTATGGTAATATAATGTGACATTTGTGAGAACGAAAATTATGCAGACACAACAGCATGCAACAGTGCAGATGGATGCGCTTACGGCGTTCGCCAAGCGGCGGGGGTTTGTGTTTCCATCCAGCGAGATCTACGGTGGGCTCGCGGCGGTGTACGACTACGGGCCGTACGGGACGCTTCTGGCGCGCAACATTCGCGACGCGTGGTTTCGCGCGATGGTCCAACTGCACCCGAACATCGTGCCGCTGGACAGCAGCATCTTTATGGCGCCGCAGGTGTGGGAAGCATCGGGGCACGTGAAGAATTTCAGCGATCCGCTGGCAGAGTGCAAGCAGTGCCACGCGCGCGTGCGGGTGGACCACCTGCTGGAGGCGGCAGGTGTGTTTGCGGATGAAAAGATGAGCGATGAGGAAATCAACGCGCTGCTGCGTGAGCACGCGGACGCGGTGCGCTGCCCGCAGTGCGGCGGCAGCGACTTTACAGACGCTAAGGCGTTCAATCTGTTGGTGCAGTCCAACCTCGGTAACTTCACCGGCAACTGGAGCGCGCAGCCAACCTACCTGCGCGGTGAGACCTGTCAGGGCATCTATGTAAATTACAAAAATGTGCTGGACACTGCGCGCGTGAAAGTGCCATTCGGCATCGCGCAGATCGGCAAGGCGTTTCGCAATGAGATTACCGCGCGGCAGTTCATCTTCCGTAAGCGAGAGTTTGAGCAGATGGAGATGCAGTACTTTGTGGCACCGGACGCGATGATGGACGCGTATGAGGAATGGCGCGCAAAGCGCTGGCGGTTCTACACGGAGACGCTGGGCTTCCGCGAGGAGAATATCCGCTGGCACGAGCACGAGAACCTCGTCTTTTACGCCAAGGCCGCGCATGACATTGAGTACCGCTTCCCGTTCGGGTTCAAGGAATTGGAAGGCGTACACGCGCGCGGCGACTATGACTTAACGCAGCATATGAAAGCGTCCGGAAAGGATCTGACCTACCGCGATCCGCACACGGGGCAGAAGTACGTGCCGCACATTGTGGAGACATCGGTGGGTGTGGACCGGCTATTCTTGGCGGTACTGACTGAGGCGTACGAGGAGGAAAATCTCGGCGACGGCAAGACGCGTACGGTGTTGCACCTGCCGGGCGCGCTTGCACCGATAAAAGTCGCCGTCTTTCCGCTGATGAAGAACAAGCCGGACCTCGTAGCGAAGGCGCGGGAAGTTTTTGGTGCGTTGAGCGCACAGTATATGTGTGAGTTTGACGACAACGGCAATGTCGGCAAGCGTTACCGCCGGCAGGACGAAATCGGCACGCCGTACTGTGTAACGGTGGACTTTCAGACGCTGGAAGACGGCACGGTGACGCTGCGCGATCGCGACACGATGGCGCAGGAGCGCGTACCGGCAAGCGACCTCGCGGCAACGGTCGCTGCGCGGATTGCATAAATCATAAAGAAGAGAGATATATGAAAATGACAGTAACAGAGAGTGTGCCAAAGGTGCCACGT
Organism: Candidatus Moraniibacteriota bacterium; assembly: GCA_027069365.1. Lineage (GTDB taxonomy): Bacteria > Patescibacteriota > Minisyncoccia > Moranbacterales > JALVQA01. The sequence continues at coordinate 13,547 of JALXES010000063.1, forward strand.
GCCCGTCGTGACACGGTGTGTCGTGTGCGGTTTGTAGCGGGGCAGAAAGCGCCACGGTACTGTGTGCATGGTTCAACTGCAACACTGGAGATGGATGTGCCACACGAGCCACTCTCGCGGCACCAGTGGATGGTCCTTATGCGTCGCACTATTCGTACGGCACAATCACATGGTATTGCACGGCTGATTATTGTGTGGCAAGACATTGTGCGCGACGACATGGATGCAGCGACGTGTGCACAGATGATAGCGGAGAACATGCACATGGCGGCGTATACTTTTCGGACGTACAAGAAGAAGCCTGCAGAGGGGTGGCAGGATGTTGCAGAGGTTGTGATGGTTGCGCCGCACAAAGAGCGGCGTGTCATCGCACGTGGTGTGCGCACAGGGACAGTCATTGCCGCACAGGTCAATGCGTGTCGCGATCTTGCCAATACACCGGGCGATGACATGACGCCGGCACTGTTGGTGCGCCGTGTGCGTGCACTTGCGCGCGGTGTGAAAAATGTTCGTGTTCGTGTGCTAACACCGCAACAGATGCGCGCCAGAAAGATGGGTGGTGTTCTGGCGGTGGGGCGCGGCAGCGCGCATACGCCGCGGTTTCTCATTGTGGAATACATGGGTGGAGCAAAGACCGCCAAGCCGATTGTACTTGTAGGCAAGGGTGTGACGTTTGATAGTGGCGGCATTGACGTGAAGCCGTATCCGTATGCTACGGAGATGATGATGGATATGAGCGGTGGCGCAGCAGTTGTCACAGCGCTTCTGGCAGCAGCAAAGCTTGGTTTGAAGAAGAATATTGTCGCGCTCGTGCCGGCGGTAGAAAATATGCCCGGCGGCAGCAGCTTTCGTCCCGGTGACGTGCTGCGGATGATGGACGGCACGACGGTAGAGGTGCGCAACACCGATGCCGAGGGGCGACTCATTCTTGCCGACGCACTGACATACGCGCAGAAGTACTACACACCGGCGCAGATTGTGGATGTGGCGACGCTTACCGGTGCCGCACTTGTTGCACTGGGGCAGCAGGCCAGCGCTGCGTGTACACGTGATGATATGATGGCAAGTGAGCTCTTCACCTGTGGTGAGGAGAGTGGCGACCGTGCGTGGCCGCTGCCACTGTGGGATGAATACGATGCAATGCTTAAGAGTGATGTGGCGGACATTGCCAATATCTCCACACCGGGGCAGGACCGCTATGCCGGGACAATTACGGCGGCGGCGTTCCTCAAGCATTTTGTTGATGAGAGCATACCGTGGGCACACATTGATATGGCACCACGCATGACAGCCACCAAGGACGAGGCGCTTGCACCGGGTGCGGCAGGTGCGCCGGTGCGCTTGCTCATGCGCTTGCTCATGCGTAAGGGAAGTAGCGCAAAAGAGTAAGATGTACCGGGAGGTTGTAAAAATCAAAAAACACCCGTATGCGGGTGTTTTTTGGTGTGCTATTCCTTGAGAAGATAGTGCTTGCCGCCGTGCTCTTTGATCCAATCATTGAGAGACTCCCAGACGTAAGCCTTCTCTTTGAGGTGTTGTCCAACATAGCGCACTTCACCCCACGTACCACCGGCAAACTGATAGTTGACGTACGCATCCATGTACTGCGAGAGGTTGTCAAGATAGTACTGATAGACATCGTAGATTTCCTGGTTGTTGACGTCGGCCTGTTTACCGCCCTCATAGGCGATGAGGGGAACGTTTTGTTCATCTGCCATTTCTTTCCAGTGTTTGACGTGTTCCATGATGGCATCAACGTCTGCTTTTGTGGGCACGCTGCCAATGTCACCGAGGTAGGGTGCGATAGCATAGACATCAGGGCGTGTGCCGTTAGGATTATACTTTGGGTCATTGATAATATTCTCAAAGTGTCCGCGGAGCATATCGTGACCCATCTGGCCGGCAAGCACCTTGACGACGCGAGGGGAATTCTTACCAAAGACATCCTCAAACGCTTCCCAGAGTTTGATGGAAGCATAGGCATGATAGTTGAAACCTTCCCACCATGGGTTGTTGCCAACGATGTGGTTTTCGCCCGGCATGCCTTCCTCACGACCGCGCTGGATGAGGTAGTTGGACTGCTCAAAACCGCCGTTCCACGTTTCGTTGGAGTACTCTACCCAGACACGGAGATTGGGGTCCAGGCGGTCGTAGAATAGTTTGGCAAGTTTGTGCCAGTAGTCGTCGGTGCTCTTGTCCGTGTGTGCCGGGACGGTAACCCAGCAGTCAATCTGTGCACGGTTGCACAAATCAATGTACCATTCATACGCTAAGCCGGGATCGTAGTGCGGGGCAGCGCCGCTCTCATCAGACCAGTGAAAAATATCCCACGAGAGCGAGTCGTTATCAGGGTCATCCGGCTGACGGCGATCAGCCCAGTTGACGATAGCGAGGTCGTTTGTTTGCCCCCAATCCATGAAGCGAAAGACGCCGTAATTTTTGATGTGGTCCAGGAACTCCGGGCGCCAAATGTTGGTGTTGTACATGCCGTTGGTCAGACCACTGGCAACAGCGCCGGCAAAGTCTGTATTTGTGCCGCCGACAAATGGGCAAATCGCCCCATCTTCATGGCTGCACCACAGGTAGTTGGAATTTGTGCCGATGACCATCTCGCCACTTGGTACGACCTTTGTTTTCTGGTCTGGCACATTTGTGACGGTGGGCGCCGCAACAGCAGGCTCCTGTGGCGGTTCTTGCGGCTCAGGTTTTGATTCTTTTTTAATGTCGGTGTATCCACCAATGGCAACCGACCGTTTCTCGGTTTTCTTCTCTTCTTTCTTCTCTTCTTTCTTTTCTTGAGACTTCTTTTTATTGCCGCCGAGGTCAGTGTAGCCGCCAACCGCAAACGATCTGTTGCCTTGCGTCGCCGCATTTGTTGCGGTGCCTTGTGTTGATGTGCCAGACGAAGAGGCTGTCGTGGCTGTAGCCCCATCTGCGCCACGCGCACCGTTTGTGCCATTGTTATTGGATACAGCAATGGATGAGGCGTTTACGGCAACAGTAGTTGCTCCACCCGCTTGTGTGGTGTCGGTGTCACTGAGTGATGCCGGCGGCTGTGGCGTTGCGGGCAAGGCGTCTCCACCGGTAGTATGTGCTGATGTCGCAAGTGTTGCTGCTGCACTTGAAGACGCGGTGCCTGCCGCTCCTCCCAGTGTCCCGGTGGCGCTACCGGCAACCATGTAGGACGAAATGAGGGTAATGAGTGCGAGAACAACCTGTAGGAGCTGTTGGATAAGTGCTTCCATATTTTTTATCTTTTATGGCACATAAGTGCATCGCATGTGTATATGTGTATTATAGCACAAAAACACAAAACATATGCTATGATAAGTGCAGCCGAAAATGTGATTGAAATCATTACAGATTTTACAGCAACAGTTATGCGCTACACACAGCACACACTGCGCAATGGGCTGCGCGTGATCCTCGCACCGATGGCGGATGTCCAAAGTACGACGGTGTTGATTATGACCGGCACCGGGTCGCGGTACGAGAGCGCGCGCGAGAACGGTTTGGCGCACTTTTTGGAGCACATGGTTTTCAAAGGTACCGCAAAACGTCCGACGGCGCAACACATCAGTAGCGAGTTGGATGCCATTGGCGGTGCGTACAATGCGTTTACCGGCAAAGACCGCACGGCGTACTACGCCAAGGTGCCGGCGGCGCACAGCGACATGGCACTGGATGTAATCAGTGATGTGTTTCTCAACGCGCGTTTGCGCCCGGCGGACATTGACAAGGAGCGCGGCGCAATCCTGCAGGAGATCAATATGTACGAAGATATGCCGTCGCGGGACATCTACCATGTCTTTGATGCGCTGTTCTATGGGGATCACCCGCTGGGGCGGCCGATTTTGGGGCCAAAGGAGAATATCCGCGCGTTTACGCGTGCGGATTTGCGCGCCTATCTGACACGCTGCTACACACCGCGCAATACGGTGGTGTGTGTGGCGGGACGCTTCAACAAGCAGAAAGTGCTCTCCAAAATACGCGCTGACTTCGCGCAGATGCCGCACACGGAAGCGCCGACATGCGAGCCGTTTCGCGCTGTGCAGGACGCACCGCGCGTGGCGGTCAAACACAAAGCGACCGACCAGACGCAGTTTGTGCTCGGCGTGCCGGCGTGTGGCGCGCGGCACGCGGATCGCTATGCGGCGAGTGTGCTGGCAACAATTCTCGGTGGCGGGATGAGTAGTCGGTTGTTTATGGAAGTGCGCGAACAGCGCGGTTTGGCGTACAGTATCCACGCGGGGCTGGAGAAGCAGCCGGACAGTGGGGTACTCTACATCGCCGCCGGCGTTGAACACAAGCATCTGGCAGAGACGGTACGCGTGGTGCTTGATGAGTGTGCGCGTCTGACGCGGCGCGTTGTGACCGTACGGGAGCTTACCAAAGCCAAGGAATACCTCAAGGGACATCTGGTGCTTGGTTTGGATGGCTCTGACGACATCGCGCAGTTTCTGGTCGGGCAGGAGTTGACACACGGTCGCATCCTCTCACCGCAGGAGATGATGCGGCGCATTGACGCGGTCACGGCGGCGGACGTAAAGCGTCTTGCACGCGCGTATTTCGTGACGGAAAAATTAAACCTGGCGGCCATCGGGCCACACGAGGAC
>JALXES010000064.1 GCA_027069365.1 Candidatus Moraniibacteriota bacterium
CGTGTCAATGCTGCGCCCACCTGTGACCAGCGGCTCACTCGGAAAGATCTTGCCCGCCGTTGGGCGCGGCACGCGAATCGGCCAGCGCTGCAGCATCGCCACTTTCTCTTCACCGTTTGGCGTCTGGATCACCGCAATCGTCTCCTCAATCGTGTGCTCGCCATCGGCAATTTCTTTGACTGTTCCTTCCGCAATGTGCGGCGGCACCATCACCTTGTGCTGGATTAGCGTCGTCTCCTGCACCGTACCCAGCACGTCGCCGCCGCGCACAGTGTCACCCACCTTTGCCACCGGCGCAAACGCCCACTTCTTGCTGCGGTCCAGACCGTCCGCCTTGATGCCGCGCGCAATGTAGTGGCTGCCGGACTGCTCCTGGATGTCCTTTAGCGGACGCTGAATGCCGTCATAGATAGACTCCAACAACCCCGGCCCCAGCTCGGCGCTCATCGTGTAGCCGCTCCGCTCCACCACCTGCCCGGGCCCGATGCCGGCGGTCTCCTCGTAGACCTGGATGGATGCGATGTCGCCGTGCAACTGGATAATCTCTCCCATCAGGCGCTCATCACCCACGTAGACCACCTCATACATCTTGGCGCTCTTCATTCCGCTGGCTTCCACGAGGGGTCCCGTGACGCGGGTGATTGTTCCGGTTGTTGTGTGTTCTGTCATAGAATTGCTGTTAGAAATCGTTATTGCTCTTACATAATATCACTGCCGATGGCGCGGATGGTATACTCCTTGAGCTTCTGCGTCATATAGCCGCGTGACCCTTCCACGCCCGGGACCGCCACGACACTCGGCAACACATTCTTGGTCAGCGCAGCATAGTCCTTGTCCGGGATGCCTCTGAGCAAATCCTCTATCACCATCACCACCGCATACTTCTCTCCGTCATCACTGTTGGTCTGCGCGACGAGCTGCGCGAGTGCGTCGTGGGCTTCCTGCGGTGAGCTTGCCGCAAACGGCTCGGCGCCCAGCGCACTGAAGCCCGTGATTACCCCCGGCGGTCCGATAATTGCTACTTTGTACGTCATAGTAAGAAAAAAGTCAGAGGTTACGTATACAGTTTGCGCAACAGCCGGCGCAATGTCTGCTCATCCATCCCACTCTCTTTGGCGGCGATTACCGTCTTGACAATCTGTGTGTTGTTGCGGTGCGCCAGGAAGTACCCAAACACCGGCACAAAGGAGAACGTCTGCACCATTGCGTGCTTTTTCACAAACGCCACGAGTGCATCATCCACCGCCTTCTCCAGAACCGCGAAGTCCCCCGTCTGCTCAAACGCATCAATCGCCTGCTGGAATGTCTGCGCATCGCCCATCCGCGCGTAGTGCCCCAGGATCGCCTCGCGCGTCGCCATCTGTGCGCGCTGCAGCGAGCCACCCGCCATAAAGACGGCGTCCTTGTCAATGTTCAGCGGCAGCGTAAGCAAGCGCAGCTGCGTTGCGAGGTTGTACAGATCAATCACGCGCGTTACGTATGCGCGCAGAAACGGCTCCGCCACCTCGTCCGCCACGCGCCGCGCCGCACGGAAGTAGCCGCGATTCATCGCAATGTCAATCTCGTAGACCTGCGTAGCACTGCGCGCCTCATCATACGCCGCACCCATCTCCGGCAGCAATTGCGCCACCGCGTCCTTGTCCACCGCCGCAATCAGCGCGTCCACATCAATCGTGCCGGCGTAGAAGCACCGCTCGTGAATCTCCTCGTGCGACAGTCCCACTTTGCGCGCTTTGATAATCGTCTTGAGGTTGTAGAAGTCATAGCGCAGCCACAGCACGTCAAACCCCTGCGTCTCCGGCACCATTGCCGTGATGCGCCGCTTGGTCGCACTCACACTCTTGCGCAAGATCCGCGGCAGATCCGCGCGTGTCTTGCCGGCGATGAATGGCGCCAGGAATGTGTCGTTGAGCGCATCAAACGCCTCATCGGCATCCTTGGCGCTAATCAACCGCTCCAGTTGCGACGCCGAAAGCAGCCGCGCTTCCAAAGCGGCGATGCGACTGTTTGCATAGATGTACGATGTGTGCGCCATAGGAGAGTCTATTGCTGTGTACCGAAGAGTTTCTGCGTGATCTGCGCTTCCAGTTCACGCGCGCGGTCGGCAAGCACGCGTGCAAGCGTCAGGTCGTAGTCTGCATCCGCGCCCACGAGCACCACGCCGGCATCAATTGTCGCGTCATCTGTCAGTGGCGCTGTGATGCCCGTCTTTGCAAGCACGTCCTGCGTGACGGCGCGCCGCTGCGGCGGCACGCGCACCGCACTGATAGCGCCGCGCTCACCCTCCGGCACCGCCGCGATGAAGCGCGTCAGGAACTGCGCATAGCGTGCATCGTCCGCATCCACAATCGCTGCGCGCACGCGCGCGAGCACGTCATCAATCGCTGCGCGCTTGGCGGCGGCAATCGTCTGCTGTGCGCCGCGCCGCGCGCGCGAGAGTGCTGCGCGCTCCCGCTGCGCGATGATGCGCTCCGTCTCCTGGTCGCTCGCGCGCTCGCGCGCTTTCTTCTGCGCTTCCGCGTCTGCGATGATGCGCTTGATCTGCGCCTTTGCATCGCGCCGGATGCGCTGCGCCTCGGCGCGGGCATCGTCCAGGATTTTTTGTGTAATGTCGTGAAGAGCCATTGTGGTGGAAGTGAACGAAGTTATTTCCCAATTGATGTCAGCAAGATGAAACTGATGAGCACACCAAAGATCGCCCACGTCTCCACCATTGCGGACAGAATCATCGCCTGTGCGACGCGTGACTCATCGCGAGCAATCATCAAGATACCGCTTGCGGATACGCGCCCCTGCAGAATTGCCGAGAACAAACTCGCAATGCCGATTGGCAGTGCCGCCATCAGAAACTGCCACCCTGCCGCGACAGTAACCGTCTCACCGGCAAACACGCCGGCAAAGTTCAGGATCAAGAACGCACCTACCAGACCATAGATGCCCTGCGAGCCCGGCAGTGCCTGCATCAGCAGAAGCTTACCGAAGAGCTCCGGCTTTTCGGACGCAACGCCCGCCGCCGCCTGGCCGGCAGTGCCCATACCGTACGCAGAACCCACGAACCCGAGGATTGCGCTGACCGCTGCTGCGGCAAAAACAAGAATCATTCCTGTCTCCATAGTGTTTTTCTTACTAGTTTGATTATGTGTGCTCACCACACGATGCGTAGTGCCGACCACCGTCAGCCGCACGCACTGTGTGCCGAGGCGCTATTCCACGAGCGTCGTGTAGCGCTCCGTACGCCGAAACGGTGCAAACACCCGCCCGGTACCCGTGAGAAATTTACCAAAAAACTCCACAAATTGCAACCGCGCGCTGTGGATGAATGCGCCAAGCGTATTGACCACGAGGTTGAACACGTGCCCGATAACCAAGACAATCCCGGCGGCAAGCATACTAAAGATGCTCGGGTCCTCTCCGGCAATCATCCCGGCAATCATATTGACGGCAAACGCCAGAGCGCTCGTCGCCAACCCCAGCGCCAGCAGACGCGAGTACGACAGAATATCGGAGAAGTACGCCACGATGTCATAGAGACTGGTCACACCCTTGAAGAGCTTCATAAAGATGTTCTTCTCTGCGCGCCCCTGTGTGAGCACCAGTGCTGCCACCGCGCCGTACAGCACCATCCGCGCGTACGGCGCCACAATGAGACCCATCACATCCGCCGTAAACAGTCCCAGCGCCACAAAGAAGGCGATCCACGGCGCGTGATCCAGCAGACCCTCACGCAACTGTCCGCGCTGCGCCTTGGCAATGATTGCCACCACCAGCCCAAACAGTACCTGCGCGACGCCCAGCGCCAGCGCGAGGTAGAATACCGGCAGTGGGTCTTTGATAGGGTCAAACTGCTGCAAGCGCTGCAAGAACGCCGGCAGTGCAGACATATCCACACCGAAGTAGCCGCCGAAGAGCAGCCCGGCAAGCGCCGACGCCAACCCGCCGAGGAACAGCAACTTCAGCATCGTTGCCATACTCTTCTGCACGTCATAGCGCCACAGCGCAAAGCCGGTCAGCAGCATCAGCACCACGCCGTACCCAAAATCCGTCAGACAGAAGCCAAAGAAAATAAAGAAGAAGCCCGCCAAGTACGGCGTCGGGTCCAGATCCACCGGGCTCGGCAATCCGTACAGCCGCGTAACCATTTCAAAGGGCTGCACGATGCCGCTGTTGGCAATCTCCACCGGCGGCTCTTCGCCCTCTGCCGGCGCGATCTCCTCTACCGCCACCAGCGCCGATGCGTCCTCTACCGCGGCGCGCACCTGCGCTACGCGCGCCGTTGGGCACCACCCCTCGTAGACCAGCGTGCTGCGCGTACGCAACGAACGCGTGTATACATCGTGGCGCTCCTTCTGCCACAGTGTGTGGTCGCTGAGCACTTTGAGTTCCGGTAGATTGCTCGCGAGCTCCCGTGCGCGCTCTTCCAGCGCCTGCACGCGCTTTGCGGTCTTGACCAGCGCGCGATCAATGCGCTCAATCTCTTCCGCCGGCATCCCGCGCCGCGCAGCAAACTGCACAATCGTATAGTTGGCATCCTTCAGTACCGCACGTGCCGCATCGCGCCCGTCCACGTGGTACGTCACAATCGCGCGCAGCGCATCCACACTCAGAATGTGATACAGCACACCGGCAGCGTCCAGTGCCTGCGCCAGCGCGTAGTGCGGCTTGTGTCCCTTTGGCGCACCGACAACACCTTGCACCTGGACGAAATCCGTGTGCGTGTGCGGCGTGTCGTAGTCATAGCCCACGCGCAGCGGCACCTTGCGCCACGGCAGCAGCGCCGCACGCTCTTTGGCGAGTTCCTTGCTTTTCTTGTGCGTATCGTTAAGTTCCTTCTGGATGTCCTGCGCGGCGTCAATAATGTCCGTTGCGTAAAAACTGTTTGTCACATCCGCGATGCGCGCCTCGTCCACCTTCTCGGCCGTTCCCTCCAGCGCCGCAGCGATACCGCCTTTCTCCGGCGCATACTGCGAGAGAAACTCCACCGCGAAATCCAGCCGCGCGCTAACGTAGTTAAACTCAAATTCCGTCGGCTCCGTCCGCGTCAACCCCTCTGCCGACACCTCGCTGAACTCCACGGCACCCGCCTTCTGTAGTGCCTGCAGCACCGCCGGTGCATCAGCAGCGTGCACGAGAATGCGCAATTTTTGCATCGTGACCAGACTCATAGGTGTGCCGTGTAAAAAGTCGTAATTATACCAGCGTCGCAACAATCTCTGCGGCTGCCGCATCGCTGTGTGCGCGTGCACGCTCTGTGAGCGCCGCGGCCTCCTCCTCCGCCTGTGTGCGGATCTTTGCCGCCGCGTCAGCAAGCTGCTGCTCCTGCGATACCAAGCGCTTCTCCTGCGCCTGCGCAACGCTCTGCGCATAGGTCTCTACAGCTGCGTGCGCCTCTGCGCGCGCATCCTCTATGCTCATCTGTGCCGCCTTCTGCGCGTCCGCTACGATCCGCGCCGCTTCTTCTTCCGCCGCGCGGATGGCATCAATGTGTGTCTGGTGTGTCGTCATATCTTTAGCCACAAAACTATCAGAACTTCTCCTCCACCGCGCCGCGTGTGTTGCGCGGACGGAGTGAAAAATAATCCATAAAAAAACTGCGTGTGCTCTCTCGCCTCCCCCTTCTCGGCCTTTACTTTCCTCGTCCTGCTCCGGCTCTGCCTCTGTGTAGCACACTCCAGCAGATTGCATTGTACCACCTGTGGCGAAAGTTTGCAAGGCGCGGGTGGTGGATCAATTCTTGTGTGTGTTTTGTTCCATAAAAAATCCCCCTCACACTCGTCCCTGAGCGTGAGGGGGCAATATCACACACTTACATGCAACCTAGTGATAACACAGATAGTTATCACGCCACGTGTGCGGGTCAGCTGCTTCCAGCCACTGCGTGCACCGGAGTCCCGGAATAGGTCCGGCGCTGCTCCAGAAGAACTGCAGCGGGCTGTCGTGCGGCACACAGAGGTAGTTATCCCACCACGTGTGTGGGTCAGCTGCCTCGTAGATCTGCGTACACCGCATGCCGTCGATGGGACCAGCGCTGTTCCAGCGGATCCCGTAGTCCCGGTCTGCACAGAAGTAGTTGTCACTCCAGGTGTGCGGATCGGCGGCTTCATGGATTTGCGTGCAGTGCATACCATTGATGGGGCCGGCACTGTTCCACGCAAAGCGACCATCTGCGCTGTAGGACGCTGTTTGAACAGGCTGAGGTTGTGGTGCCGCTGCAATGACGAACACCTCGTCTCTTCCCTGGTTATCCCCTTCGTTAGATTCTCGGATTTCATCTCGCGCGTCAATTGTTGCGCGGAATGCAATCTGCGAACCAACGACGTTAGGGACGGTATAGCGTGCCTTCTCCGTGTGGCAGTGACCTTTCTTGAGGTTACTGTCCTTGGTTTCCTCTTTGGCAAACTGTTGCCATCCTTGACCGGGGAGTCTGACCTCAAAGACCGTATCAATTTTCTTTCCGTTCTTGACACGGGCATCTCTGGTGTTGCCACCGTGGGCGCAGATTTCCGTTCGGATGGTGATAGTCTCACCGACACGGAGGGAGTCGTCGTGCTCGGCTCTGCGCTCGGTTCCCTCCGGACCCAAGATGTCGGTGTCTTGGGTGAGGTTGACCTTGCTAGAGGTTGTGTCACCGCCACCGAAACCACCACCGTATGCACGGCCGGAGAGAAATGCGACGAGATTCACCTTTTCCTGCTTGTGCGCACTGCACAGCGCCCAGCCTTCCTGTGCGGAAAGCTCCTCACTGTGGTAGCCACTGGCATCCTTGTAGTACCGCAGGTGGTACCCGGCTTCATCGCACCAGCCCATGTGGTAGGTGCCGTCCGCGCCTTTGTCGCCGTGCCAGCAGTGCACACCACTTTTACCAGCGCGCTCAGCATCAAGCTCTGCGCATTGTGATGCATAAAATACATCACCGTTGGCGGGGATGGCTTTATAAGCATGACCTGGTGCTTTATGACCATATGGGTTGTAACACACAAAGTCGCTGGTACTTCGTGGCACACCTGTAGAAAACCAGTTTGTAGTACCGGTATTCACATCGTTAGCATAGATGGTCATGCCGACAGAGTTATTGAATGGCTCATGAACACCAAAATGCAGATGTGCTCCCGTAGAGTGTCCTGAACTACCAGAAAACCCAATTGGCTGACCAGTAGCAACTCTTTGACCTTCTTTCACAAGAAAGCTATCCTTGGAGAAGTGCGCATAGACACTCTCCTTGGAAGAGTTGTCGTGACTGATAACAACGAAGTTGCCCCAACCACCGCCACAGGCAGCATCTTCAGCAACAACATGCTTTACACCATTGCCATCAATATATGTCCGACTGACACTGCGACACGTGTTCGACACTTTCTTGACTACGCCGTCGTGCGCAGCCGTCACAGTTGTCCCGACAGGCATTCCAAAGTCAAGATCCAATTTTGTCGAGTTGGAATAGCTCATATGGCTTGGTATGTCGCCGCTATTTTGAAGGCATTCGTAGGACGCGCCTTCTGCAAACGGCAACTGCACATGCTCATAGGCGTACGCAGATGATGTTGCACATAGGCAACCAACAACCAAAGATACGATTCTCATCGCATTTACCTCGCTTTGTTAAGGTTCAGGAAATGAAATTGATAAGCAATCAATTTCTCTTAGAACACTCTTCGGATTACGATAAAGTGTTCATTTGAGAAAACAACTGCTAGATCAACGACTGAATCTTATTGAACTGAATATTTTCTTCAATATTGGCGCATACTTGCTATTGCGGCAAGTAACAACTATTTGATTTTCTTCTCTCCACTTCTTTGGTGGATCAATAAGTTGCAAACCTATTGTTGTATCTCCTTCTTTGTAAACATGGTTGCATGTCCCTCCATTGCCGGTCATTAGGATATCATCAAAAATTCTCCTCTTGCTGTTCAGTACAAGGTAAGTGTTTGCATTGTCATCCCTTACTGCGTCATAGTTGGAATCACCAATAGCACTGACATAAAAACCATATGAGTAAAATACCCCCAGCATTGCATCAGTGGTGTCCTCTGGTCCTTCACAGTATTTATTGCTTCTAGTATAAGACGGCGAAATAATCACCCCCTCAGCTATATTATTACACTTATCTATATTTTTCTGTGTTACCTCCCACCCCTCTGGATACTTCACACAAAACCCGTATTCCTCGTTGCAGTATTCTTTCCAGTTGGATGTGTCAATCTCACCGCCGGCACCGGCACTGTGACTTGTGTCAGTGGTGACTTGCTGTGCGGGTGCGGTGGTGTTGTTTTGTTGTGCTGTCTGTGCAGAAGGTGTTTTTTTTGAAGGCGTGTGCTGCGCAATCTCTTGCTGAGGTGTATTGTGTGGTGTAGCATTCTGCACAGACTGTTTCGTGCGGTTGTGCACAAAAAACCACACGCTTGTTGTGAGGAGGAGTGCGAGGGCAAGGAGGGTGAGTGTGCGGGTGTGTGGGAGTGTCATGTATACAGGTATCGTTTATCTGTTCGTCGTGAGTGTAGCATGGTACGTATTAGCGCGTCAAGACTTCGCTACAACCCATAAAAAAACTGCGTGTGCTTTCTTGTCTCCTCTCGGACTCTACTCTCCTCGTCCTGCTCCGACTCTGCCTCTGTGTAGCACACTCCAGCAGATTGCATTGTACCACCTGTGGCGAAAGTTTGCAGGGCACGGGTGGTGTATGCGCGTGCGTAGTGATATGGCGGAAATCCTTGCGTCCATTGTAGTCGGTTGCGACAACTGTTTTGAGTGCCGACTCTACTCCAGAAACGCCAGGGCGAGCATCGCGCCGATGCCGAGAAAGACCGTGGCAACCTGGGCGGTCGCGGCGGTAGCCGACTTGTTCTTGTGCATCTCGGGGATCAGGTCACTCATCGCGATGTAGATGAAGCTGCCGGCGGCAAGCGGCGGCAAGTAGACCGTCAGCTGCTCGCCGACGTTCTGCGCGACGAGGACCAGCACCGTGCCGGCAACCGCCGTAAGCGCGGAAAGAAAGTTGACCACCAGCGCACGCGTCGTTGAGTAGCCGGCGTGCAGCAGCACACCGAAATCGCTGACTTCCTGTGGGATCTCGTGCAAAATGATAGCAAACGTCGCCGCCACACCCGCCTCAATGCTCACGAGGTACGCTGCGCCAATCACGATGCCGTCTATGAAATTGTGCGCCCCGTCCGCGATGAGGATCATTCGCCCCACCGGATGGATGTGCGTGCCCTGCTTGGAATTCTCGCACGCGTCACCGGCGTGGTGGTGGATGTGCAGAAATTTCTCCAGCACGAGAAACAGCACAATGCCGCCGATGATCTCCAGCGAAACTGCGATACTGCTGTCCGCCTCCGCAAATGCCTCCGGGATGAGGTGGATAAACGCGCCACCCAGCAACGCGCCCACCGCCAGTGAAACCAGCAAGTGCAAATACCGGCGCAGTACGTGCTCGTTCACAGCGAGCGTCAGCACGCCCACCAGTGAGATGAAACTCACCAGAAGCACACTCAGCAGCGCAAAGATTGTTGATGTTGTCATAGAGTTTTTCGCTTATGTGCACATACAGACCGTCTCCTTGCAGTATACACCCGTTGCACGCATAACAAAAAACCCCGCTGGGGCGGAGTTGTGCGTCTGTGGGTGTGGGAGGACTTGAACCTCCGACCTCTTCATTATCAGTGAAGTGCTCTAACCAGCTGAGCTACACACCCGATTGTGCCGCGCGCAGCAGCAGGGCTGTGGACCCAAGCGGACTCGAACCGCTGACCTCCTGAGTGCAAAACAGGTGCTCTAGCCAACTGAGCTATGGGCCCAAATGTGAACATGTCACTGCACGCGCACGCGCACATATGACTAACCCCTATATTATGGGGAACTCGCAAAACTGTCAACTCCCCAGCGCGCGCACCGCCGTACGAAACGCGTCACCGCGCACAAACTCATTGGCAAACATCCCAAAACTCGCCGCGCCCGGCGCCAACAGCACCGTATCACCTTCTGTGGCATGCGCACGCGCCCAGCGCACAGCATCTGCCATACTCTCCACAACAATCGGCGTATATGCGGGGTCCGCCTTCTTGAGCGCAGCACACATCTTGTCCGTTGCCGTCCCCGCGAGAAACACCGCAGCTTTGGCATCATGCAAGACCGCCTGCGCGAACGCATTAAATTGCAGCCTCTTGTCGCTTCCACCGGCAATCAACACAACCGGCGTGGTGCATGCACGCATGCTGGCGATTGCCGCATCCGGAATGGTTGCCGCCGTGTCATTGACGTAGCGCACACCGTCAACCGTTGCCACGAGCTCGCCGCGGTGTGGCACGCCCGCAAACGTCGCCACCGCACTGCGCAAAACAAAGACAGCCACACCGGCGGCACGTGCCGCCGCTGTTGCCGCCAGGAGGTTCGCGTGATTGTGCGCGCCCTCTACCGCCGCACTGGCAAGCGGGTAGAGCTCAATCGTCTTGCCATCCACGCGCTCATAGACGATACCGTTTTTGACAAAGAACGCATGGCCCTGGGGAATTTGCTTTGTGGAATACCAGATAACATCCGCCGTGGTCTTCTGTGCCCAGGCGGCGAGTGTCGGATCATCCGCATTGAGAATGAGCGCATCGCCCTTCTTTTGGTGCGCGGTAATTGCGCGCTTGTCCTTCTCGTACGCTGCCGGCGTCTTGTAGTAGTCGGCATGATCTGTCAGGATGTTTGTCACCACGGCGATGCGCGGGCTCTTTTTGATACGGTCCAGTGCCGCCAACCGCCAGCTGGAGAGCTCAAAAACCGGCACGCTCCCCTTGGTAATCTCGTGCAGCGTCCCAAGCACCGGTGTCTGGTGTACACCTACCAGCACGACATCCCGCTTAGCGCTGCGCAAAAAGTGCGCAATCATCATTGTTGTGGTTGTCTTGCCTTTGGAGCCTGTCACACCAATGACCGGCTGCTTGTTGAGGAGAAAAAACAGACTCGCATCCACATACACCGGCACACCGTGATCGTGCGCAATCTGAACTTGCTTGCTATTCCACGGCGCACCCGGCGTTTTGATCACCATATCCACATGCGCAAAGTCCTCATGACGGTGCTGTCCCAATACATACGTCACGCCTTTGAGGTCGGCGAGTTGCTCCAATGAGCGCGCGAGTGTCTCACGTGTTTTGATATCTGTTGCAATGACCTGCGCACCGGCACCCACCAAAAACCGTACGGTGTCCACGCCACCGCCGTTCAATCCTAATCCAAAGACTGTAATGCGCTTCCCCTTGAGGTCTGTAATTTTCATGAGCGTCTACACTGTTTCCACAAACATGATATTCGTCGTACCCGCCGTACCAAACGGGATACCTGCCGCAATGACAATCTTGTCACCGGTACGCGCAAGTTCCTCACGCACGACAATGGTGCGCGCCTCCTTGCCAGCCTCTACGAGACGCGAGAAACCGCGCTTGATCTGCCGCGGATAGCAGCCAAATGAGAGCATCATCTGCCGGCACACGCGCTCATGCGGCGAGAGCACCACAATCGGCTGGCGCGGACGATAGCGTGAGACTTTGCGTGCTGTAAAACCGGACTCCGTCAGCGCGATGATTGCCGCCGCCTCAATGTCGTTTGCCGTCTGAATGACACTACGTGCCACAGCATTGACAGTATACTTCGTGTGCTGTGCGTCATCCTGCACGCGCTGGTAAGTCATATCTGCCTCGGTGCGATGTGCCACAGACGCCATCATGCGCACCGCCGCGAGCGGATACTTCCCAATCGCTGTCTCTGCAGACAGCATCACAGCATCCGTACCATCCAGAATAGCATTGGTCACATCCGCCACTTCCGCGCGCGTCGGCACCGGTGTGGTAATCATGCTCTCCAACATCTGTGTGGCCACAATCACCGGCTTGCCGGAGCGATTGCACTTGGCGATGATCATCTTTTGATAGTGCGGCACATTCTCTGCCGGCACTTCCACCGCCAAATCACCGCGCGCCACCATGATGCCATCTGCTGCAGAGATAATCGCATCAAGATCCTCAATCGCTTCTTGCGTCTCAATCTTGGCAATGATCCTGGCTTCCGAGCCTTCGCGCGTCAGCAGCCGCCGTAGCTGTGCAATGTCCTTGGCGCTGCGCACAAATGACAGCGCAAAAAAGTCCACGTCCATGTCCACACCAAACAACACATCCTTCTTGTCCTTTGATGTCAGCGTGTTGATGGAGAGGTGTGCGCCCGGGACATTGACGCCGCGGCGTGAGCGAATGCGCCCACCCACAACAACGCGTGTTACAACCTCCGTGTCTGTCGTACGCACAACCTCCAGACGCTTCGTGCCATCATCCAGGAGAATTGCCTGTCCTGCGCCCACTTCACGCGGCAGCCGTGCATAGTTGACGTAGACACGCTGCTGCGTCCCGGGACACTTCTTGGTAGAGAGCGTGAGCGTCTCTCCCGGCACAAGTGTAATCTCGCCATTCTCAAAGTCACCAATGCGGATTTTTGGCCCACCGAGGTCTTGTAGGAGCGCGACGTGCTTCTTGGCGCGCTTGGCGGCAGCACGCACACGGCGCATCCGCCGCGCGTGCTCCGCGTGGTCACCATGCGAAAAATTGAAGCGCACGACGTTGACGCCCGCCACAATGAGTTCGTCCAACGCCGTGGGCGCATCTGATGCCGGTCCAATTGTCATGACAATCTTGGTCTTCTTGTAATGTGCGCTCATATGGTTATACCGTCAGTGTTACAAAACGCTTTACTATACCACAGAAGCAAGGAAGAGACAATCCTTGCTTCTGCGTACGGTGGCGTGTGTGCGCATGGCGCGCTAGCGATTGTCTTTGTCCTTTGGGAGACTCTCGCACGCAATCCCGTCACCATCACCATCCAGGTTGTTGATATCCTTGCCGGCACCGCCGCAGCGCTCCATGACATCCTGCGCCTGTGCCTGATAGAGGAAGTCGCTACAGTTATACACATCCGCTTCACAGTTCGCCACCAGCGGCGAAACGCCATCAAAGTTGATATTGCCATCAGCATCGCGGATCACCTTGGAGCCTTGCAGGCCCTTGCCGGAAAGCAATGCGCCAAGATCAAAATCGTTATTGGTCGCCTCCAGACCCAGTGCCGCGACAAGCAGCGCGATAATAACGCCCAGGCCGCCTTTGACGATCTTGTAGAATTTCGCAGGAACTTTGATTTTTGGAATTGCCATAGGAAAAATATTAGTGCAAATAACGACGTGCCGTACTACGCCGGCTCAATCATGAGAAAGAGTGCCACTGCAATGATAATCAATACAACAATTACCGCCAGTCGCACGTTCTTATTGCCACGAATATTCATAAACACATCCTTACGAATTACATCTCCATTATACCACACCCGCTCTTTGAGGAGTGCACGCTCAGTGACCGTCATCCGTCTTGAGCGCATGCAACACACGCAACATCACAAACGCCAGCGCACCCAGCGCACCATCTGCCAGGCGCGTTGCTATGCGCGGTGTGTCATCCGTACGCACCGGCGCACCGAGCCAAAAGCGCATGCGATAGATTGTCTCACCGCGCGCAACCTTGGCATCCTCCCAGTCTGTTGTGACGCCGTACGGCGGCGCGTCAAAGCGCTCATACGCATACCCCAGCGACTCCAGGATGTCCACCGTGTCACGAAAGACATCCGCGCGGTCCGTCTGAAAAATCCACGTTGTGCGCGGATCCAACCACGCAGCTGTCTCCTGCAGGAAATGCGCCGTGATAATGCGTCGCTTGTGGTGGCGCTTCTTGGGCCACGGGTCGGGAAAGTTTACATAGATTTCGCGGATGAACGCCCCCTCATCCTGACACGGCTTGACGATGTTTTTGAAATTGCGCGTCCCATCGCCGTCAAACACCGCAACATTGTCATACGCGGCAAACCGCTGCGCCAGGCGCGCTGCTACGCGGCGGCGGACTTCCAGCGCAATGTAGTTGTACTGCGGAAATTGCGCGAGAAGCCCCGCGATGAATTCTCCCTTAAACGCACCAATATCTACGATGATATCGTGTGTGTTACCAAAGCCCTCAAAGTGATGCTCTGTAAGAATTCCAAGCGGATTGACGTGGTGACGGATACGTTTACTCATTGTGCTTCTGTGGTATAATATCGTTATTCACTCTAAATTCTAACACACAAACGCCATGTCAGAAATGTCACCGAAAGAGTGGAGCGCCATGCTGCAGGAAAATTCCGAGCACCGCTGCGCACGCCCGGAAGAAGAAAACACTGTAGAGAGTATTTTGGAGAACGGCGCACGGCTCAAGCGAGAGCGCGCACGCACAGCTCCAGAGACCGCACAGAGCGCAGAGAATAACGAGAACACCAACTAGCTATGCCACGTCATAGAAACATTACCGAAGGCAACTGCATCGTCAAGCGCGGCAGCGCCGGCCTGGGGCTGTTTGCCATTGATGCCTTCCGCAAGGGCGACTTTGTCATTGAGTACACCGGCGAGCCGCTCTCTACGGCGCAAGCTGATGCCAAAGGCGGTAAGTACCTCTTCCGCGTGGATGATGCGTTGACACTGGACGGCACCGGCCGCGAGCACGTTGCGCGCTACATGAATCACTCCTGCGACCCCAACTGCGAGGCTGTCATTGAAGAGTATCCCGACGGCGAGAAAGCGGTGATGATCTATGCCCTGCGCGACATCGCTCCCGGCGAGGAACTCACATTTGACTATGGCGCAGAGTATGTGGAAGAGTTCATCAAACCTCATGGCTGTCGCTGTGCTGCCTGTGCCGGCGCACGTCGTTAGATTGCCTGTCGTGCATCATGTTTTATGAATTAAAAAAAACCGCGTCACCTCGTTGAGGGTGCGCGGTTTTTGGTGTACCTTATGGAAGCATAAGATACACCAAGGTAGAAAGATTGAGGCAGCCAGCGAGCAGTATGCCACCGATAATCATATCGCGGCACACCCAGCAAGCCACCACAATCCTCTTTGTTTTTTCTACCATGATAATCTCCTTTTTTCATGGTGTTGAAACCTTGCCGCGTGCCCATCACACGGCAGTGCCAATAATGACACGGAATGCCATATGTGTCAAGCCCCATGCTTGAACTCCATCACGTCACCATCGCGCACGACGTAGTCCTTGCCCACCGTCTGTAGTTTGCCAGCATCGCGCGCCGCTGCACGCGACCCGGCGGCGACCAGATCCTCCCAATAGACCACATCCGCACAGATGAATTTCTCCTCAAAATCCGTGTGAATCACACCGGCGGCCTCCGGTGCAAGCGCCCCTTTGCGAACGGTCCAGGCGCGCGTCTCCACTTCACCGGTCGTGAAGTACGTCTGCAGTCCCAGCAGGTCATACGCCGCCGTGATGAGCGCATCAATGTGCGACGTCATCTCCAACTCCGCCGCCTCCTGCGGTGTCATCGCGATGAGTTCCTCCTCAATCTTGACATCCAGCTGCACGTGCGGCTTCGCGGCAAGCGATGGCGGCAGCGCGTCTCCCTCCATCATATTGTAGACGTACAAGAGCGGCTTCATCGTGAGCAAGCTCATCTCCCGCACGATTGTCTGCGTGTTGGTGTCTGTCATATCCAACGGCACACTGCGCGCCAGCGCACCCGCGTCCAGTGCCGTGCGCACGCGCTCCACGACGTCCAGTTGCGCGACGGCGTCCTTGTCGTTGCCGCGCGCACGCTTGGTCAGCCGTTGCAGCGTCTTGTCCACCGTCGCCATATCCGCAAGGATGAGCTCTGTTTCAATAATCTCAATGTCCCTCTCCGGATCCACGCTCTCGTGCACGTGCGTGATTGTGTCATTGGCAAATACGCGCACCACCTGCACGATGGCGTCCACCTCGCGGATGTTGTGCAAAAATTTGTTGCCCAGCCCCTCGCCTTCACTGGCACCCTTGACCAGCCCGGCGATGTCCACGAACTCTACCACCGCCGGGATTGTCTTTTGGCTCTTGCTCACTGCCGCAAGTGCATCCAGCCGCGCGTCCGGCACCTCCACCACGCCCACATTTGGCTCAATCGTGCAGAAGGGGTAATTGTTGATATCAATGTCCTTGTGCGTCAGCGCCTTGAACAGCGTGGACTTCCCCACGTTCGGCAGCCCGACAATACCGATCTTCATAATGCTCTCTGATTTGTCACAATTTACTCCGACACACAAATTCTAACACACAAAAACTGCAGGAACTACTCCCGCAGCACTGCCTCCCTATGCCTCTGCAGGTCGGAGCACAACTTTCTCCACTGTACTGAGTCGCGCTTCATGGTCGGCGATATCCTTTGCATTCTTTTCCTCTCCTTGCACAACATTGCTGCTATACTCAAAAAGTGTCTTGAAATTCTCGCGCGTCTCATCGCGGAATTCTTGCGCCTCGCGCTGCATTTCATCAAATCTCCTGTTTGTCTCGTCCCTAAAGGAATACATCTCATCTTTGAAGGAATACATCTCACTGCGAAAGGCATTCATCTCATCCTTAAATTCCCGCAACTCCGTACGCACACCGTGAATCTCACTGCGCAGCGATTCCCCCAAAGCCACCTGCCCTTCCGCAAGAAGCTGTACTTGTCCCTTTAAGTCCTCAACAGCCGCGAGAACCTGTCCCATTGTTACGCTGTCATCCGCCATTGCACATCTCTTAAGCTTCTACAATGTTTATATCTCCACTATACCACACTCTCGGCATCCTCTCAAACCATCGTTCTGCAGTTGTGCAATGTCGCCCTGAACGTGCCTGCCTGCCGGCAGGCAGGTTTCAGAATCTCCCGCGATTGCTTATGCACCGGCTGTATCACTGGCTGTATCACCGGCCGTGTCAGGTGCTTGCGCATCTGCAGTAGCATCGGTTTGTGTGTCAGTATTTGCTGTGTCATCCGTAGCGCCTCCTTGCGTCGTGTCCGGCGCTGCGTCAGAAGCGGTATCGTTAGTAGGAATGTCTGGTGTGGTGTCACCTGTATCGGCCCCGGACACATCAGAAGCACCATCATCATCTGTCTGTGTCGGCTGTGTCACTTGCGCATCCACAATCCACCAGTCAAACGACACATCCGTGTCATCAAATGCCGGCGCAGAGATTGTCACAGTAAACGACGTGCCCGCAACGCGCTCACTCACAAAGAAGCTGCGCCCCTCCAAGTTATCCGTGAACGTCACAAAGATGCGACTGTCCTCCCCCACCGCCGCTGTCTGCACCACCACATGCGTCTCCCCCGCCGGGATGGTGGCGGTGCCGACTGTTGGCGCGTCGGTGTCGGTGCCGATGGTGAGTTTTGTGGTCTCCACCTCCTCTGCCTCCACCTTCGTGACCGTTAGAATCCCCGCGATGCTGGCGTTGCCGTCGGAGTCGGTCAGGACGATGGTGTCGGGGTTCAGTGTTTGGAAGAAGTCCAGGATGGTGGTGTTTT
>JALXES010000065.1:0-1433 GCA_027069365.1 Candidatus Moraniibacteriota bacterium
CGACTGGCAGAGCAAATTCTCCCAGAGGTTGCAATGAAAAAGGGTTACAAGAATGCATACAAGGTATACAGCGGTGACAAGAAACAAGCAAAGGTAGCGCAGCTATTACCGGAAGTCGCAAAGAAAACAAGACTTCCGCAGGATATTATCGTGCGAGATGCTTTTTTCAAAAAAATGGTAGAGAGACACCCGGAACTAAACAAAAATCAGTTATTTGAATTTGTAAGAACGCTACATTTTCCTGACAACATCCAGCAGTTGTCAGCTACTGAAAAATTAAACTTTTTCCGTAAGTTAGAGGATAGTGTGAAAACCAACGTTGTAGGAACAGTCAAAAATAGCTCTGTGGACAATGCTGTGACAACATCGTTTCTTACAAAGAGTAAAACATATCCTGAGAATATAAAAAAGACCTCAAAAGAAGTCTTTTCTAAAGATGTCACTGGAGGGGCGCTCCGGTCCTCATCTCCATCGTCACAAGTGACGAATCCGCCAGCAGGAGCGCGTCCGTCAAGCGGACTTTCTGGCGTCAGTGACTCTATCGGTAGTATACCACTCCTTCCAGCACCACGCAAGAGCACCCTCAAAGAACCACCACTCAACCGCCTGATGGGTAAGGAGGTCATCATCACACCACCGCCAACACGACAAGCCAAGTCCGCCAAAATGACGCCGGAGGCTTTCGCGCGTCAGCTGGATGAGGAGATTCAGGTGGGGAAAGAGGCGACGCCACAACAGTACAATGCCCACCAAAAACGCGCGTATGAAACAAAAAAGGTGCGCACGCAGAGAACAGATTTATCTCTCAACTGGGGTACAAAACTGATGCGTTCCGGGTGGCGCAAGAAAGAGCTGCAATACATCTCACCAAAGCAGGGCAAACTAATGGCACAACTCGCCGAGCTCGGCTACCCAAAAAAGCAGATCCGGAAGTATATGGGTGACTACGACATGATGAAGCGCATCGTGAATAACAATGTCTCCTATAGCACACTGGACAACTACTACAAGCGCAAGCGGGCGGTTGATACAAAACTGCTGGAAGGGATTGACACATCAAAACTCAAAGACATCAATCCGTTGATGAAGGGCTGGCGTGATGTCTACCGTAACTTTGAGACATCTTTCGGTGAGCAATACCCTCTTATCAAAGAGCGCCTTCTGGACCCTTTTGATGCAGCTAAGGGTGACTTTATCGCAACACAGAAAAAGGTCCTGGATGAGGTATACAACAAGATTGTGAACGAGTTGGGTATCACGAAGGGTAGTAAGTTGTCTGCGCTGGTCCAGAAGTATGGTGAGAAGCTCATAGACTTGGATGAACTCAAAAGACAGGTACCAAAGGACTGGCAGAAAGTCGTAAAAGCAGACAAGTTTTTCCGTGCCAAGTATGACCAGATGATAGACGAACTGAACCGCATCCGTGAGTACTA
>JALXES010000065.1:1443-5218 GCA_027069365.1 Candidatus Moraniibacteriota bacterium
CTACTACCCGACACACCCATTGTACCCGGAGAGCAGCGCACAAATACCGAAACGCAAAGACTACTACCGCCACTTCCAGGAGATGCAGAACGACTTCAAGGGCCTCCTGAAAATGTTTGAAACGCCGAGCGCTATAGACCCGCGCCTGGAAGGCATCAGCGAACACACCAAGCCGCTGAAGCGCTGGCTCTCTTTCGCACAAAAACGCAAAGGCGGTGAAACAACCTACGACGCAGTCGGCGGCTTCCTGGACTATACGCGCGCGCATTCTTATGCGAAGCACATTGACCCGTTCATCAAGCAATTCCGCGGGCTGGATGAGGAGGCGCGCAAAGCACAGCACGCATTTGCGCCACAGTATCGTGGGTTGCGTGAAGAGTTGGTATCCAATGCGTATATTACGGAGAATCTCGCAAAAGCAAAAACCGATGATGCAGTCGCACAGATACTCATTGGCAAGCTCAAAATCAAGGAGCCGAGCAAGACACTACGTGATGCGCTTTTGCAGGCAGAGACAGAGGATGAGGTGACCGACGTTATGGAACGCATACTGCGCGACAAAAATAGCAAGCCATTGCCATCATTGGAGCGCTTCCGTGATTACAAGGCAGTGGAGGATGGACAGCTCAATAATTTCATCAATTTCCTAGACGAGTTTGCCGGTGACTTGGCAGGCAAAACATCCAAGGCGGACCGCTGGGTGCAGGATCGTGTGGGGCGCACAGCGTTCCGTGCTGTCCGCTGGATCAATTCCCGCATCAAGTCAAATACTGTCGTGGGCAACCTTGGCAGCTCACTGGCACAGTGGTTCAACTTGCCAAACGGCGTCGCCAATGCCGGACCTGTCAATACGCTTCTGGGAATGCGTGATGCAATGGTTTCTCTGTGGACCAAAAACGCGCCAATTCATAAGAGCGCTTTCATCAACGAGCGCTACTTTGACGACTACGGCAAATTTGACCGTACACTCCTAGACCGCACAAAAATCAAGCCGTTTGCGCTCTGGATCACCGGGATTGGTGATGAAATCGCTACAAAGACCATCTGGTGGGCACACTACAAGAAAGCACTCCGCAAAGGTATCGCAGATCCTGTGAAGTACGCAGATGACTGGACGCGCAAAATGGTTGCGGGGCGCGGCGTTGGCGAGGTTCCGATTGACCAGAAGTCCACGCTTGTGCAGCTCATCGCACCATTCCAGTTGGAAGTTGCCAACCAGTGGTACGTGTTCCGCGATTGGGCGCGGGCACGCAAGATGACTGATCAGCAGGCTGAGCGGATGTTCGGCAAACTCATCACGTGGGCGCTGATGGGCTACGCGATGAACCGCACAGCTGCACACATCCGTGGCTCTGATGTGTCATTTGACCCGGTAAACGCAGTACTGGAAGGGTACGACAGTTACAAAAAAGAACGCGACAAAGGTGTTGGTGCACTGAAGTTTGGTGGTCGCGTCGCTGGTGAGGTTGTATCAAACCTGCCACTTGGACAGTCGCTGGCAATGATTTATCCGGAACGTGGCTGGAAACTTGGTCCGAAAGACCCGGAGACGGGGGAGCGCAAGAGGTTGCCGCGTGAACAGTTCTTTGGTGCGGGTGATCCTACGCGCTTTGGAAGTGGACTCCTCCTGCACAAAGGACTGGCACAGCCGCAGTACTCTCTCTTGACGCCGTTTGGTGGTGCACAGATTAAGCGCACGCTTGAAGCACGCAAGGCAGATAAACTTGGCGCGGTGACGAATAGTAGTGGGCGTGTGATGTATCCAACACCAAAAGATGCTCTTGGCAAGACGCAGATGTATCTTTTCGGCAAATACAGCACACCGCAGGCACGTGCATACTTCAACACAAAACAAACACCACTGAGCCCGAAGGAAAGCGCGCTCTACAAGTTGTTGCCGGAGTTGCAGCGCAAGGACTTCTTTGAGAGCGTCCAGCAGCGCCGCGAAGTTAATCGCCAGAAGCGTGCAGCCAAAGACGCACTCCTGACATCGCACGCTTCAGTAGCGGCAAAAGATGATAGCGTCAGCATCTTGGACAAGCTCCTGGGTCGCAGCAAGAAGCAACAGGATCCTGTCATTGGTATTGCCCGTGCGTATGGTGTGGATGTGTATATGGACAGCGAGCCGCCACACGGTATCAATGGTGAGATCTGGAAAGCGAATCGCAAGAAAACGGCACGTGCTGTACTGACATCTACAGACTATGCAAGCATTCCGGAGAACGTCCGTGAGGAGATGGTCCAGCGTATGGGCTTTGACCGTGAGGATATGGAATATATGCGCCTTGGCGCACTCAAAAGCAGCGCGGGAAACAGTGTCATTGCACCGGTCATTGCCGAGAAGATCACTACCGCCAAGGACTATGCACGCGTTGTCAATCGTTTACTTGATGAGAAAATTCTCACCAACCCACTCATCAAAGAAATGTATGTGCAGGGCGTGATTGATGACAAATTGTATTACCTGCTGAAAAATGCCAAGAAGTACGGCGGTGCACAAGGGTCCGATAGGCGCAAGAAGTATGCAAAAGTAACCGGCAGCCGTCGCAAAAGGGGGCGCAAGCGCACAAAAGCGGAGATTGGCACAATGTCTGTGCTGGAGAAATACTTTGCCAGCGCCATCACGCGCCCGGTGCGCACAGGTGCACACGCGCGTACAGGACGCATTACTATGCCATCCACACGTCTCTCGGATGAGATATTGCGCGCAGCAACGCGTAGCAAGCGCTCTGTGCCGCGTTTGCGTCGGGAGAGTATCCGTACCACCCTCAGAGCATAAAAATCACTAACAGCGCAAAACTATGAACAAAATCACAACAATTACAGGTGTTCTACAAGCCGTACATCGCAAATATGAGGGGGATACAAACTACCCGAGTAGCGGTAGTGATGACTTCACAGTCCGCCTGGAGCACGCCAATGACGGCATAGAAATCTGGGAAAGCGAGGTGCTTGATGGTGATGTTGTCTGGCCAAGCCTTATCACGGAGGCGACAGTGACAGCCGGTGGCAGTGGTGCAGATGATCTGCCCAGTGACTTTCTGAGCACATACCGTGTCAATGGCGCACGCGCCGCGCAAATTACGGTCGGTGAGACGTCCTACAGGGAGGTCACGCCCGGCGTCGGTGCGTTTCGCAAGCGCGAGGAGATTACGGAGCCGGTGTTTTGGATTGCCGGAGGCAAAGTGCACACGTATCCGGTGGCCACCACGGACATCACACTGCCATATCTGCGAGAAGCGACGCGCTACGACACCGGCACGGAAAGCACGCCGCTGGATATGGAAAACGGTTACTACCTCGTGTACTATGTCCTCTCGCAGCTATATATGACTGACCGCGACACGGCGCAAATGGACTACTATCTCGGCCGTGCTGAGGATATTATGACAAAAATGAAACTCCAAGCACTCAACGAACACCAAGAGGATGACGGCTTTGCCTTTGGAACATAGTCAGAAAATACTCGTACTAAACTACTATCACTATGCGCAAAATTCGCATCAGACAATCACAACTTGAGGCGCCGTGGCAGCTCGCCATCGGGCGCTTTGATGGTGGGACAGCCACACTCTTGGATGATGCGCGTACGGGCAAGAAATATGCGAAAGAAAGCATCAACGTGATGCAAGTCCAGGACGGTGTGTGGGCAACCCGGTGGGGCACGCGAGAGTATACTGCAGAAGCGTCGGCAGAGAGCGCGTGGCTGGGTGTGACAGAGGTGGTGGTGAACAGTGATACACGCAAGTTGTTCGCCATTGGCGCGACAACCGGC
>JALXES010000066.1 GCA_027069365.1 Candidatus Moraniibacteriota bacterium
CTCAAAGAACGCATCCAGCTCGTCGCGCGCAACAACCCAACCGCGGTGTGGTCGCGCATACGGCACACTGCTGTTGCCTTCCCAGTAGAGGTAGGGATAGGTGGTGCCGGTGCGCAGGTCGGTTAACTGTCCGTTTGGTTGCGCGTGGACACGCCAGCCGCCGCTCGGATACACCGGGTCGGTGACCGTGAAGCCGCCGTCCGGGCGCACCTGCACGCGCACATCGGTCGGCTCTTGCGGATACAGGTAGATCACGGGTTTGCCGCATTCTACCGGTGGGGCCAGTACTGTACTTTTGAGCACATGCCACCGGTCAAAGACGTCTTTGAAAGCAATGATCATTTTACGGTCCAGGAGTTCCTGCGCATTTGCAAGTGAACGCTTACCTAGCGTTTTTTGCATCTGCTCCCGCGTCCACATATCGTTCTTGGTTGCCTCATACGCGGCGAACGCTTCGCGCACCAGCGGATGTTGCGCTGAACGGAACGTATAAATTGTGCGTCCACTATCCGAATGACCGACTGCCACAAGATCCTCTTGATTAATGGTTGTATACAAAGGGCTATCGGAACCGGTAACGAATGTCTCCATGCCGCATCCACCGGCACGGTACATGTAGCGCTGCGTATTGCGTGTACCATCCTTCCACGCAATGGCCAGCGCATCACCATCGCTACTGAATGCACTATTTGCATCACCGCTCACCAGCTTTTGGGTATAGCTCTCAGATACCACGTCAGGAATTAATGCGTACATGATTGGCGTATTAGCGGCACTGCGAAAATACACACCACCAAGACGGAAAAGGTAGTATTTTTCTGTCGTATCAGAATCTTTCTGCATGATTTTTGCACGATTAGTAATCCATGCCTGTCCATACAAAGGATGAACGTAGTCAATTTTTTTCAGGTACCGTTTCGCACCGTCATCAAACGTTATACCATCCGGCTGTGCCGCTGTCAGCATGGGATAAAAGACCGCGTCACGAAAGCTAATTTGTGGCAACAACAGTGTCATAGAATGCCCGTGATACATCCCGCGCACGACTGGCTCATAGCGCAGTTGTACAATATCAATTGCCTTGTACACTGTTATCGACTGACCACTACCAGCAACCCGTGTACCAACGTTATATGTATACGCTCTTTCTGTCTCTTGTTGTGCCGCGTCTTTCTCCACAGGAGCAATCGCAACCATTGCGTCCTGCTGCAACGCGATATATGTACCACCACCCATACCGCCTTCTACAAGTAGCAATACCGACGCACCACGCCATGGACCGCCTGTCACCTTTGCCAATCCGATAACATGCGTTTCTGTATCCTCACTAAATGATACATTTTTCGGTGCATTATTCCACACTAACTGTTGCGACTCCAAAGTGATGACTTCATCCTTGAAAAAACCCGCAGGCGGCTGTACATCCTCCCCACCACTCTCCACTGTCGCTGCATGTTCCTCCGCCTCAGCTGTTACACGCATCTCTGCTTCTTCTTTCGCAAAAATACTATCCTTCGCAGATTGCGTCGCCTCTTCGTATGCCGACGTACCCGGCTCCGGTGGCAGCGTTTCCGGCACACTCGCCGAGCGGCGCGCAAGGTATGCGCCCAATCCGGCAGCCAGGACGATCAGGATTCCACCGAGTGTAACCGCAAAGATTGTGCGGCGGCGGGATGACTGTTGTGACTGTGGCATGGTTGTCATTTTGTTTTTTCTTATGAAATTACGCGCTTTGCAAGCACAAGTGTGCTAAGATACTTACAGTATATCATAACTACCACACTTCCTATGACACACCTTGCCGCATACCTTGCACAGCACACTCTGCCGGAAGCCGAGCGGGATATCGTGCTGGCGCTTGCACGCGCCGGCAAATATGTCAACGCCGCCGTGCGACTGCGCGACACATTCAAGGACGGTAGTGCCAATGCCAGCGGCGACACGCAAAGTTCGCTGGACATTACAAGCGACGCCATCTTTGTAGAGCACCTCACCGACAGTGGCGTGGTGCGCACGATTGGGAGCGAGGAGCGCGATGAACTCGTGACATGCGCAGATGCGCGCGCCGACTACTTTGTCGCCTTTGATCCGTATGACGGCGGCAGTGTGGGTGACGCAAACATCACCTTCGGCTCCATTGTCGGCGTGTGGGCGGACAATCCGCTTGGCGCACCCGACGGCATCGGCACGCAATTGCGCATCGCTCTGACAATTCTGTATGGTCCGCGCGTGACACTGTTGCTGGCATTGCCGGAGGCGCAGGGTGTAGCACTGTTTGAGTTGGATGAAGTTGGCGAATTTTTGCTGGTGCGCGACAACATTACCATTGACAAGCACAGCACCTACTTCGCGCCCGGCAACCTCAAAGCGTGCGCAACATCACCCGCTTACCGAGCGCTCGTGGACCACTGGATTACTGGCGGCTCCAAGCTGCGCTACGCCGGTGCATTGGTCACGGACATCGGACACATGCTCCTCAAAGGCGGCGGCATCTTTGCCTACCCGGCGGACGATGACTACCCACAGGGACGACTGCGACTACTCTACGAAGGCGCGCCGTTGGCGTACATGCTCGCACGCGCCGGCGGCGTCGGCGTGACCACCGACGGCACGCCGCTACTAGATGTCGTTGCCACCACGCCGCACCAGCGCACAACACTCCTGCTGGGCTCACCGGAAAATGTTCGCACAGCGCTGGATGTGATGCACACAGACCGGTAGCCATCGCAAACATCTCCGGAAAAACACCACATCACGAGGAGATAAAAAACACACATCCGTGTGTGTTTTTTTGTAGAGAATGCTGTGCATCGTGAGGGATTCGGCGTCAACTCACTAAGCTCACCGTTCGCGCTAACGCGCTCCGGTTCGCTAAGTGGTTCCTGCCCGGCCTCGCCGTGTCCCACGCCGCCGCATGCGGCGTGTCACGGCTGTGGCTTTCGAATCCCTCACGTCTTTCTTTCTCCACAAAAAAACACACATCCGTGTGTGTTTTTTTGTAGAGAATGCTGTGCATCGTGAGGGATTCGAACCCCCGACCGTTTGGTTAAGAGCCAACTGCTCTACCAACTGAGCTAACGATGCATACGCTATCAAAGCGTGGGCGACTAGAGGGAATCGAACCCTCGTTCTCGGTACCACAAACCGATGTCCTACCATTGAACGATAGTCGCCATACCTATTGTCGCCGATGCGCTGTCAAAAACCATGTGCACATCTGTGCACTGCCTCAGTATACCACGCAAAGCAAAAAATGCAAGACGTGCATAACTGTGACTCTCCAGCGCATGAAAACAAAAACCGCGGCGTGCGGCTCCTTGCATCAAGTTTTTACAGGGAGTGTTCTGGCGCCGACCTACTCTCGCTCCGAAGAACTACCATCGGCGCTGGAGGGCTTAACTGCCGGGTTCGGGATGGAACCGGGTGTACCCCCTCCGCACGAGGCACCAGAACACTCCCTGCAAACAATGCATCATCATGTAAAAATATGCGACAACGCTTCTGTGTGCAGTTGCCATAACTGCCAGTCACTTCCTGAGACACTCGTGCTTACTGCCCGAAGACAGTACGCCATTGAGTGTCACAGTGCGATCATTGATTATCTAAAAAAGACAATCAGAGAAGAAAAGAGATTATGACATCAATTAGTACTTCTTGGCTCAATGCATCACTGCACTTCCACCTGAAGCCTATCAACCTGGTCATCTTCCAGGAGATGTTGTCTGTCCGAAGACAGACAGTTGCCTTATCTTGAGGTGGGCTTCCCGTTTAGATGCTTTCAACGGTTATCCACTCCGAACTTAGCTACTCGACAGTGCCGCGGGCGCGACAGCCGATACACCAGAGGTTCGTTCTTTCCGGTCCTCTCGTACTAGGAAAGACTCCTCTCAAGCAACCACGCTTACAGCAGGTAGGGACCAACCTGTCTCACGCATTCAATTTCCATTGTTACCAATGGCCTGGACTATACCACCACCCCACAATTTGTGGGGGACCGACGTCTTACCTTGGCTATAGATTTTACTCTTCACGAGTAAGGAGCCAAAGTCCATGCATAACGCATGAGTCTCTACGGGGTCAATAAACCTTCGTCACGAAGTTTTTGCCGCACGACATCTGCTGTATTGGAACGTTTCTTGGAGTAATTTAACTCACGAAAACGATCCACCAGCTCTGCCAGAGCAACAAACTCCTGTGCGGATGTAATATTTTGCTTGCGCATAATGATTGTGCGCAATAACTGTGCCTGCTCTTTCTTTAAACGCAGATATGGCTCTATACTGTCCAGCAATGCAAGCATACTCTCGGTATCACCGATAATGTACTCACAAATGCCATCTCTTCTCTCACGTATATACCCAAAGGTCGTGAGAGCACATAGATCCTCTAGAAACGCTTTTGCCTTTGCCGCCTGATAAAATGTTATCTGCGCATAGACCTGAAAGCGATATCTGTAAGACGTATTGCTTTTGAGTTGGACATATATACTACCATCTGCATCCAGAAAGCTGGCAAGATATGCTGCAAAATACTTATCCATAGGACGAAAATCTACGACTTCCCTCGGGATTATCCTAACACACGACAGGTTATCGTGCAAGGAGTTCCCCGATATGAGTCGGTTTCACAACTGCGATTACTCGCAGAAGCCGCCGTGTTGTGATGTCTGTTACGTTCTGGATTCGTGTTAACGGTTTGAACCCAGCTCGCGTACCGCTTTAATTGGCGAACAGCCAAACCCTTGGGACCTTCTCCAGCCCCAGGATGCGATGAGCCGACATCGAGGTGCCAAACCACTCCGTCGATGTGAACTCTTGGGAGTGATAAGCCTGTTATCCCCGGGGTAACTTTTATCTGATGATCTTCCGCGCATCTATGTGCCACGGTCGGTTCACTAACTCCTACTTTCGTAACTGGTCGACTTATAGGTCTTCCAGTAAAGCTCCCTTATGCGTTTGCACTATCAGACCGATTTCCATCCGGCCCTAGGGAACCTTTGTGAACGCCTCCGTTGCTGTTTAGGAGGCGACCGCCCCAGTCAAACTACCCACCAGGCACTGTCCCTGCACCGGGTTCACGGTGCGAGGTGAGAATCAACAATAGTAGAGGGTGGTATTCCACTGGTGACTCCGCAATCCCCGGAAGGATTGCATCAACGTCTCCCACCTATACTGGGCAATACGATCATTAATTCAATACCAAGCTGTAGTAAAGCTCCACGGGGTCTTTC
This sequence comes from Candidatus Moraniibacteriota bacterium, assembly GCA_027069365.1. Classification (GTDB taxonomy): domain Bacteria; phylum Patescibacteriota; class Minisyncoccia; order Moranbacterales; genus JALVQA01. Next base: position 5,231 of record JALXES010000066.1, read on the forward strand.
CGCCTAGCTGTAAGTAAACGGCATCTTTACCGTTATTGCGATTTCACCGGGCTCTTCGTTGAGACAGCTACCAAGTCGTTACACCTTTCATGCGGGTCGGAACTTACCCGACAAGGAATTTCGCTACCTTAGGACGATTATAGTTATCGCCGACGTTCACCGGCGCTTCGGGGATTGGCGTGAACCGCTCCCGTTAACGTTCCGGCACTGGTCAGGTGTCAGCCCCTATACTTCCGCTTGCGCGTTTGCAGAGACCTGTGTTTTTGGTAAACAGTCGCTTGGTAATCTTTAGCTGCGCCCAGCCTCTCGCGAGACCGGGAAGGCATATTGCGAACGTACGCCTAGATTGTTTGCCGAGTTCCTTAACGAAGAATCACCCGTTCACCTTGGTCTACTCGACCTATCCACCTGTGTCGGTTTGCGGTACGGGCACGTGTATATTAGCCTTAGAAGCTTTTCCTGGCACCTTGCTCACTGCTCTTATGTTCTCCGAAGAGAACTGTCGGGCCGCACCTTGGTCTTGTGTGGGACGGATTTGCCTATCCCACAACCTCAGTACGTCCACGGGAATCCAATAACCCGCAGCAGCTACTAAAATGCGTCACTCCATCGTATACACACGCGGTACAGGAATATTAACCTGTTGTCCATCGACTACGCCTTTCGGCCTCGCCTTAGGCCCGACTAACCCTGGGTCGATTACCGTTGCCCAGGAAACCTCGGATTTTCGGTGTACTAGAATCTCACTAGTATTGCGGTTACTCATACCAACATTCTCACTTCTCTACGCTCCACCGGCGGTCGCCCGTCCGACTTCAGCGCATAGAGAACGCTCTCCTACCACTGCCCGCACAAGGCGGACAATCCGTAGCTTCGGTACCATGTTTAGCCCCGTTACATTTTCGGCGCATGATCTCTAAACTAGTGAGCTGTTACGCACTCTTTAAAGGATGGCTGCTTCTAAGCCAACCTCCTAGCTGTCTGAGAAATTACACTTCCTTTCCCACTTAACATGGATTTTGGGACCTTAGCTGACGATCTGGGCTGTTTCCCTTTTGAGCTACGAGCTTAGCCCCGTAGTTCTGACTGCCGTGATAGTTTCAAACAGGAATTCGGAGTTTGATTGGACTGCCTACCTTGCGGCGGCGAGCCCATTCAGTAGCTCTACCTCCCATGAATAGTTAACACGACGCTAGCCCTAAAGCTATTTCGGAGAGAACCAGCTATGGCCGAGTTCGATTGGAATTTCTCCTCTACGCACAAGTCATCCCCTCGTGTTGAACGGCGAGTGGGTGCGGGCCTCCTCCCGCTTTTACGCGGGATTCACCCTGCTCATGCGTAGCTCACCCGGCTTCGGGTCTAATCCTTGCGACGTATCGCCTGTTACAGCTCGCTTTCACTTCGCATCGGTGACAACAATCACTTATGCATGCCGCAAAAATTAACTCGTTGGTTCGTTCTGCAAAAAGCACGCAGTCACCCCTCACCCAAATTACTCTAAACTTTCTCTAATGCGCTTCAGCAATTGATATTTTGCTTTGCCGTTATGTTTCAATCGATACTCTCGCGTCCGAGCCGCGGAAAGTGTTGTCCACGCCTCATAGTACACAAGTCGCCACTTGTGCGTACGCGTTGATCGATTTTTGCCACGGTTATGTGACGCAAAACGGTTCTGCAAATTGCTGGTACAGCCAACATAGAAGACATCACTGTCGTCTGTTGCCTGCAATACATAAACATAATACATATGTCTTTTACAGTAATTTGGGTGAGGGGCTCCTACTCCTTGTTAGTATGTGGTTTCAGATACTATTTCATCCCCCTCCCGGGGTGCTTTTCACCTTTCCCTCACGGTACTTGTTCACTATCGGTCTGCAATGATATTTAGCCTTGGAAGTATAGTGCTCCCGGATTCAGACAGCGTTTCACCAGCGCCGCCCTACTTGAGAATACATGCGTAAATAATTTTTCGCTTTCGCGTACAGGACTATTACCTTCTTTGGTGACGCTTTCCAACGTCTTCTGCTAGCAAAAAATTTTTTACCCCGCTCGAAGCGAGTCCATGTACCTCGCAACCCCATCGTGCAAGCACGATGGTTTAGGCTCTTCCGCGTTCGCTCGCCACTACTTACGGAATCTCTATTGATTTCTGTTCCTCCAGGTACTAAGATGTTTCAGTTCCCTGGGTACGCTTCCACTACCCTATAGATTCAGGTAGGGATTTCCGCCTCATGGACGGAAGGGTTTCCCCATTCGGATACCCCCGGATCATAGCTTGTTTGGCAGCTCCCCGAGGCTTATCGCAGCCTACAACGTCCTTCATCGCTCATTACAGCCTAGGCATCCCCCACATACGTTACGTAACCTACTTTCTTCTTGAGTGATCGCGCGTGACTGGCAGATATCACACCTGCACGTCACACACATTATTTGATTCTTTCTGGTGTCATGCTTGCACATGACGCCTTCGGAAATCGCATATTTCTACATTCTGGTTGCATATATTCTCCTTTGCGCTGTCTCGCCGTACCGCAACGCCACAAAGTTTACGAGAACATATGAGTTGTATTCACTTGTTAACCATCTTGTACGGATGCCTGTAGTTTTGTTGTGTGCACTCATTTGCCAACAAAAATACAGGTATCAACACAAGTCTGAACGTCTCTCGTTTGTGCTTACCTGCTCGTTTATCCCGAGTAGTATTGGGGCGCATCTCCAGCGCGATGTCCGCTTCTTTCTGCGAGTACTTCCATAGTGTAGCAAACTCTCAAATCTTGTCAAGGGTTTTGCGCAAAAAAGTTTTTTTCACACCCTTACCGCAACATCCTTCGCAAGAATGTTGCACCAGTTCTACAGCAAATTCTATGGATACCGCTACACACCATCACGAATCAAAACTTACTTCTATACTAGCTTTACTTGCTTGTTTTGCGCCATGCATGTGTCCAGCGCGCGGTTGACTGCGGCGTCGGCGATACGGTTTTTGCTGCGCAGCACGTGCGTGAATGTTACCTCCCGGAAATCCAACATCAGGTTCCACACCGTGATGAACAGCTGCTGCATCGTGGCGTCTGCAATCTTGTACTCGTGATTGAGTTGCTTGACTATCAGCTCGCTGTCCAGGAAGCACGCTACCCGCACCTGCCGTGCTTGTACCTTTCCGACAAGCACCTTGATCTTCTTCAGCCCAAAGATGAGCGCTTGGTACTCCGCGTCGTTGTTGGTTGTCTCGCCGATGCACTCACCGTACGTCTTGCCCAGTGTCTTGATGTATACACCGATTGCCGCCGGACCGGGATTTCCCCGTGAGCCACCATCAGTATAGAGTTCTATGGTTTTGTGTTGGGTCATACTTTCATATTACTACACCGCCGCAATCTCCTCCACCATCAGCTGCACACTGCGCTGTCCCTGCCAGATGTTTTCTTGGATGCGTGCCAGGACGGTGACGCGTGCACCCGGTGTGAGGGATGCGACCTTCTGCGCCATACTGAAGCCGATGCCGTCAATTTTTACCGTTGCATCGTCAGCGGCGGCAAATGTAAACTTCACGTGCTTGCCGCCGGCACCCACCATCCGCAAGCTGTCAACGACCAGATCTGTCACGGCAAACAGCGGCTCGTCGTTGCCGATGCCGAACGGGGCGAACTTCTTGATCTGCTGCGCAAGTGTCAATGTGACATCGCGCGCGCAGATTTCCGCATCCACGAGGATGTCACTCTCCACGCCACCCATTTGTGCGATACATTTGTGTACTTCCGCATCAAACGCCCGGGCGAACGCATCAAACTGTGCACGATCCACCGTCGCGCCGGCGGCGGCCGCGTGCCCGCCGTACTTGATCAGCGCGCCGGGCAACGCCGCATTGACCGCGTGGAGCACTTCCACTACATGGATGCCACTGCGCGAGCGAAACGACCCGAGCGATGTTTCAGCCATGTGTTGAAATACACCCACCGGACGCTTGAAGCGCTCCGCGAGACGCCCCGCCGCCAGTCCGACCACACCGTGAAAGAAGTTCTCATCCCCCACAACGATGCCGGCCGGGATATCGTCCAGCGCGCGCACGCGTGCGGCAGCGTCCCGCGTAACCTGCTCACTCACTGCGCGCCGCTCGTTGTTCATCGCCTCTAGGTGGCGTGCTCGTGTGTGCGCCTGCACCGGGTCGTCTTCCATAAGGAGCGCGTGCGCGTCCTGCGCGTGCCCCATCCGCCCGGCGGCGTTGATGCGCGGCGCGATCTGAAACCCAATCGTGTGCGCCGTCGGCAGATTGCCGGCATCCACAGCGATGCGCCCCACTGCAAACATCTCCTGAAGCCCCGTGCGACGGGTCTTGCCCAGCACAATCAGCCCATACGTCACCAGCGTGCGGTTCTCGCCAGTAAGCGGCATACAATCCGCCACCGTCGCAATCGCCACGAGGTCCAGCAGCCACTTCACGCTCTCCGCTTTTGCCGGTGCCAGACGCGTGTAGAGCGCTTGCACCACCTTGAATGCCGTGCCGGTTCCGCACAACTCCGCAAACGGGTAGCCGCTGTCCGGCATCTTGGGATTGACCACCGCCACCGCAGCCGGCAACTCCTTCGGCACGTGGTGGTGGTCAATGATGATGCTGTCCATTCCGCGCTCTTTGGCATCCGCCACCTGCGCGATGTTTGTGATCCCGCAGTCTACCGTGACAATCAATCCGACACCGCTGTCGGCAAAATGCGCCACCGCCATGTCCGAGAGTCCGTGCCCGTCGCGCTCCTTGTGCGGAATGTACACTTCACTCTCAAACCCCAGATCATCCAGCGCACTCTTCAGCAGTGTGGCACCGCACACGCCGTCCGCGTCGTAGTCGCCGTAGATGCCAATCTTCTCACCACTCTCGCGCGCCGCCACCAACCGCGCCACGGCGGCATCCATCGCCGCAAACAGAAACGGGTCGTGCACATCGTGCTCGTAGTCCGGTGACAGAAATTCCTCTCGCTCCTCTTCCGTCACCAAGCCGCGCAGCAAAAACAACCGCTCCAGCACATCTGCGGCACCGGCGCATACGCCACTTTTGTGTTCCTTGACTTTCCACTGCATACAGACAGTGTAGCACACCAACAGTCCCTACTCACACAGGAACTGTACCGTGCCACTGCGCGCCGCACTGTCTGTGATCGTTATGCGCATGGTCATCTTCTGTCCGTTTGGACACTGCAACAGACCACTCTCTGTCGCAAACTTCTGTGCAAGCGCTTCCGCATCGCGCGCATAGAGATCCGGCTCAAGTACAAACGTCTCATCACGTGTTACCAAGCTGCGGATGCGATCCACCACTTCACTTGGCGGCGTCATCTCCCGTACGATGAAGTCCTTTGCGCCCAGTTGTTCTGCGCGAGCACGATCAGCACTGCGCCCCATGTGCGAATTGATTGCCACAGGGATATCACGCGTCTGTGCCTCTTGCGCAAGCGCCTCCATCATGCGAAAACCGTCCATGCGCGGCATAACAATGCCGGTAAAGATAACATCCGGTGCGTGCGTTGTGGCAAGCTCCACGCCTTCCAGGCCATCCATGGCCGTGTGCACGCGAAACCCTTGCTTGCGAAAAATTTCCGCATACATTGCGCGTGTGTCATTGTCGTCATCAACGATGAGAATTGTTGGTGTCATAGTGGTGGGATTAAGAGATTACGATTTTCATATCAACGACTGTAGCGCTCTTGCCGTCGTTGTAGAGAAACAGCGGGTTGATATCTACGGTGTTAATCCACGCATTCTCCAGCATCATCTGACCCAGAGCAGCCGCGATGTGCGCCACCTGTGCCGCATCATGTGGCGCCTGTCCGCGCGTCTCACGAAAGAGAAAACCGAGCCGTGATCGCACAAGGCGCTCGCGTGCCTGCTGTGCATCAAACGGTGGGACAAGCACGTGCGTCATCGCAATCTCCTCAGCATAGATGCCACCGTACCCGATGAGAAGTGTTGGTCCGAACGTTGCATCGCGCTGTGCACCGATGAGTATCTCCGTGCCACCGGCCATCATCGGCTGCACGATAATCCGTTCACCGGCAAACCGCTTCTGTAGCGTCTCAATCGCCTCGTTTAGTGCGGTGCCATCTTTCACACCGACAATCACGCCGCCGCGGTCTGTCTTGTGCAGCACGCTCGGCGCGTCCACCTTGACCACGCACGGAAACGTCACGCTACTCGGTGAGTCATAGTCCATACGCCATGCGCGTACCAGCGGAATATTGTAGGCCTCACACAGTTGCGCCACCTCGCTGTAGTACAACGCACCACGCCCCTCCTCACGTGCACGTGCAAAAATGTGTGCCGCGCGGGCTTGCCGTGACTGATCCACATGTGCACGTGCATCATAGCGCCGCGTATGTGCGCGATGCAACGCACTGCACGCCGCCATAGCATCCTCCGGCGTGCGCACCGTTGGTACACCGCTGCGCATCAAAAACCGCGCCGCATCATCCGTACGCGCACCGCCAACGAACGTGGCAATATGCGCAAGCGCATCATCGCGCGCACAGCGTTGTGCAAGTGTACGCGCTACAGCCATCACCGGTGTTTGCGCCTGCGGTGTCAGAATTGTCAGCGCCGTGCGCATCTGCGTATCGCGTGCAAGTACATCAAACACGTGGTCATAGCGCGATACGTCTGCGTCACCCAGCACATCAATCGGGTTGGTTGTTGCTGCAGCCGGTGGCAACTGTGCAGCAAGTTCCACCTGCGTCGTGCTCGCAATGCGCTCCAGCGGCACGCCGGCACGCTCTGCTGCGTCCGTTGCCAGCACACCCAAGCCGCCGGCATTTGTCACCACCGCCAACGGCAGTGGTGTGCGCAGACCATAGCGACGCGCAAACGCTATCACATCCACAAATTGTGTAAGTGTCTGCGTCTGCACGATGCCATACTTCTCGCACACAGCGTCAAACACCGCGCCCTCTTGCATCAGTGCACCGGTGTGCGACATGCTGGCACGTTGTCCCGACGCCGTCATGCCACCGCGCAAGACAACAATCGGCTTGGTCGTTGCCAGATTGCGCGCCGCCGCGATAAACCGCGCGCCATCCGCCACACTCTCAATATACAGCGCAATCACCTGTGTTGCATCATCCTGTGCGAGAAACTCCATCAAGAGCGCCTCGTCAATCTGCATCTTGTTGCCCAGGGAGACAACAAATGAGAAGCCCTGCTGTGTTTGTGCCGCGCGGTCCAACAGCGCTACAGCCAATGCGCCGGATTGTGACAGCAGCGCCACATTGCCCGGCACCAAAACATGCGGCGCAAACGATGCGTTGGCTTTGAGCCCCGGCGTGATAAAGCCCAGGCAATTTGGGCCCAGAATTGCCAGCTTGTGCTCTTGTGCCAGTGCCATGAGTTCTGCCTCGCGCGTGCGGCCCTCCTCGCCACTCTCGCCAAAGCCGGCCGCAATCACGACAAAGTTTGCGCACTGCGACACAGATGCACGAATCACATCCGCCACCACCGGTGCCGGTACAACGACAATCGCACAATCCACATGTCCATCCGGCGCATCCGCAAGCGTCGGATAGCACGGCGCGCCAAACACTTGCTCTCTGTGTGGGTTGACACACACCACCCGCCCGGCAAATCCGCCGTTCAAGAGGTTATTGGTAATCATCGCACCGGTCTTGCCCTCGCTATCCGTCGCGCCGATAATCGCGATTGACGCCGGTCGGAGCAAGCGCCCGATTTGTGCACTGTTCGGTATGAATTGTTGGTGTTTGTGTGTCCCCATGTGTTTTTCTTTTCTCTTTTGTCAATACCCCTCTTTGTCAGCACTCACGACACGACCTATCACAAATTTCCCGGCGTGCCGACTGCCATCATTTCTTTCAGTATACCCTTTATCTTTCTATAGGAAAAATAAACAAAAGACACTCTCTGTATTATTGAACCTTTAATCGTGGCGGCGCATCTGCTGGAAACTCATATCTTGGATTAGACTTTTCTGGTAACGTAGTTTTTTTATGACTAGTAATCTGCGCTAAAAAAACAATCAATATAACAATAGTTATACCTGTTGCTGAAAGAATCCACAAAACTTGTCCGCGTGTGCGAATCCTGCCACCTGTTACTCGCCAAAACCAATTAACTATTTGATCCATAGTGTGTACTTATTTTTGCTAAAAACCTGATCCTCCTGGCGACCACCATCCCCATGCCCATGTTGGACGTCTAGGATCAACAAGTTGCGACGGAACATCCATACTTTCCGGATTATGCGAAATGAGCTTATAGTTTGTGCCATTAGAGTAATAAATGAATTGCTGACTGCAGTTTGTGTTTTCTCGCGGGTCACGTGGCAAAGAATTGCCACCAAATTCTGCTGTCACCTCCGGAATCCAATTATTGCCAAGATTTGCACCCCAACAAGAACGATAACCCTGCCACCCACTACTTACCGGATACGTCCCATTAAGTGCATAATACCCCTCAACAGCTGTATGTACTGACGCAAGGCCTGTCATCGCTTTCTTTGTCCGCGCTTTGACACGCGCATTCGAAAGACTAACCAAGACAATGCTTGCTAAAACACCAATAATAGCAATAACGATTAACAACTCAATGAGAGTAAATCCCTTCTGTATCTTTTTAAGACTCATGGTTTCAAGAGACTAAGTGTTTTTAGAACCGTGCAGCGTCATCAATCGTCGCTTTCTTTTTGAAGCTGCGCGCACCGCGTCGCTCCAAAGCACGCCGCTTGTCATGCGCATCACGGATTTGCTCTTGCAACTTCACTTCCACCGCATCAATGCCCGCCATGATGGACTCTGCCTCTTCTTCTACAGCGCGGTACTGTTGCCCCGGCTCGTGCACCATCACTTCCACGCGATACAAGCCGCGCTTGTCCTGTCCCACTTCCACCTCGGCGCGCTCCGACCGTGCCAGCAACTTCGCAACAGCGGCAATTTTCTTTTCAATATACGCTTTTGCCTCCACAGTTACATCCACGTCATTCATCAAATATGTCACATGCATAGGTTTCTTGTTAGCGAATAATTCCTCTTTCTCTATCTACAGTATAGCATACGATAGTGCTCAAAATCCCACCATCGTCACTTCCTCGCGCAACTGCACGCCCATACGGTCGCGCACACGCATCTTGATCATACTCCCCAACATGATGACCTCCTCTGCCGTTGCGCCGCCGCTTGCGTTGACGATATAGTTGGGGTGCTGCGGACTGCATAGCGCACCACCAATCTGCTTCCCTTTCATCTCCACCTGCTCAATCAACCACCCGGCCGGCACACGCCCGCCGCGGCTCTCCACACCCTTGTCCCGCTCAAACTGCGCCACAACATCCGGCGGCGCGACCGGATTCATAAAGAACGACCCCGCCGCGCGTACATTTTGCAAATGCCGTTTCTCGCGTTCGGCAATCGTCGCGGCAATCTGTGCGTGACTCTTCACCGGTTCTACCGGTGTCAGTGCAAGCGTCGCCGACAAAATGAACCATTCTGTGTGCGCCTTGAAAAAACTCTGCCGGTACGCAAATTGACACGCTTCGTTTGAAAACGTCCGCACCTCTCCCGTCTGCGTGTTCAGCGCCGTCACCGTTGCGACGACATCCTTCATCTCCGTCCCGAACGCTCCGGCATTACCACGCACCGCGCCGCCGATCGTCCCCGGAATACCCGCCATCGCTTCCATACCGCCCAGGCCGGCATCCGCCGCGCGCTCTATCACATCCAGCAGCACCGCACCCGCTTGCGCCGTCACGCGGTGCGCCGCAGCATCAATGCGCACCGCGTCCATCGCCACCTTGATCACCAGCCCGTCAAACCCGCTGTCACTGACCAGCACATTGCTCCCACCGGCAAGCACAAAAAACGGCACACCGTTTTGCTGCGCCCACGCGAGTGCCGCACGCACATCCTCTTCACTGCGCACCTCCACAAAATACCGCGCCGGCCCACCAATCCGAAATGTCGTTAACGACGCAAGTTCCACATTTTCACGGATATTCAGAGTATCCATACACATCATACAAAACTACTGTTTCCTTTCATTAATCTTCTTCAAAACTTCCTGCGCGGCTCGCTCATCCTCTTTGCGCTGTTGCTGCGCCAATTGCTCTATGCTGAGGGATATACGCTCCTCCTGTTCGCTGTGTTGCTCACCACGCTGCTCTTGTGACCGGCGCCGCACATACTCACGTGCACCATCCATATCGCTCGATTCAATATACTTCCAATACCGCTCATCCATCACACCACCAGACCAGTGCCAGTAATACTGCTTAATTTTATCAAATTTGTTGGCAATATTCTTATCGCGCACAGCAGCATTTTTTAATATATTGTAGCTGGATGGCTTAAATAGTGACTCTGCTATTACTGCACGATCTTCGACAGGACTGGCTTTGCTATAAGTATTAAGAAAACCTCTGTATTCTTCTATGTCTACTGCGCCATTGTCACCACCTGGTGCCTTGTGCTCATCCGAACTATAAAAATACGATGATCCGCCACCATCCAGATGATCATCACGCCAGTCTTGCACTTCATCAGATATATCACGGCTCATGCCATAAAACACATCATCCATGCGGTGGAATAGCTCGTGATGCAATGTTGCTACACTATCATTTTTATCACTACCAAATTCGCTATCACGCACTATGATCTGAGACTTATCCCCCGCCCACGCATTAATATATGTTCCAAGAATATCTTTTACATTGCTCGGCTTCACCTTACCAAAATACTCAAAAATACGTCGCACTAATGATGGCTCTGTTCCGGCAATCAATAACTGCAACTGGTCAGCAGATACTGTCTTGAGTAATTCTTCGGGATACAACTGCAAGTTACTATAGATTTGTCGGATAATGTGTTGCTTACGCTCCGGAGGAAACTCCCTCCCAGTATGTCCTTGCGTACCAATACGTGCAATAAACTCCTCCTCTAGTAGAGATTTTTGCTGGTCACTCTCTGCCTGACGATATCGCGCAATAATATCACGGAGAAATATCCTATCCTTTTCTGCAAGAGCGGTATTTTGCTGTAAGTTATAAATAATATCCACTCTGTTCCCATCAATCTCTCCAAAGACTGCGCGCGCAATAGACCGTGCATCTGCCTTTGAAAATTCCGCATCCTGAGAAAAATTTACAGTAATTCCATACCGTTCTTTGATCTTACCAATAAGCTGCTCCAACTTTAAGTCTTCCGTCGTTGGCTCATGTGTTAACTGCTCTATTTCCTCCACAATATCACTCTCTCCGGTTTCAGCAGCGCTGCTAGCATCTTTTTCACGTTCTTCCGCCAGGCGCCCAAGGCCCTCAAGCGCATCCGCCGCCGCTTGAGCAGGACGTCCGGCTGCAACATCAAATGCTACTGCAGCAGCAGTACCAAGGGCTTTTCTAAGAAAATTGCGCCGTGACGGATTCTCCGGCGCATCAGCGACAGGACCTGATTGCTCATCATGCGATGGTGTTGGATTTTCAAAAGGTGACATATGTACAAATCGTCATAATTCTAGACATTTATATTACAACACAAAATAACAAATTTTGCAAATTCTGCTTTGTACTTCAGCACTGCATGCTTCCATTATACACCACTACTTTGCGGTGAGCGCAGCATGTGAAGTGCCTTGTACACATCCCCCGCGCCGAGGGTGAGGAAGAGGTCGCGGTCGGTGAGGTGCCCGCGCGCATAGTCGGCGAGCGCCTCAATCGTGCCGATGTGCTGTGCGCGCTCGGGGTGGATGCGGTTGATGGCAGTTACAAGGTCCTGCGCCGTAACACCGCCGTGCGTTTCGCGTGCGGAGCCGTAGATGTCCAACACAAGCACCCGGTCCG
>JALXES010000067.1 GCA_027069365.1 Candidatus Moraniibacteriota bacterium
ATTGGCGTGTGTGTGAGGAACGATTGACGACAGCATCATAACGGCCGATGGAAGTAGCAGCGCGTGGCGCATAGGGGAGAGTTATTTGGAGAATATCTAATTTATCAGCAACACAAAGAGAAGGTGTGATGTCGTGGGGGTACATTGCACGCACTGTTTTGTGTGCGTTAAAAGAACATTATGACCATCACTAAAATCAAGAAGCGCAACGGGGACATCGTAGCTTTTGACCGTACACGCATAGAAAATGCCATCCGCAAAGCCTGTGTGGCTGTGGGGGCGGAGTGTGAATTTGCAACAACGCTCACGGATGATATTGTGGAGGATGTTGCAGCGATTTTTGATGATCATACACATGAGCATGTGCCAACTGTGGAGCAGGTGCAGGACTGCGTGGAGCGGCACCTTGTCAAAATCAACCAATACGAAGTGGCAAAAGCCTACATCTTGTACCGGGATAAGCGCGCCGAAGACCGCGAGGAGAAGCATGAGGAGTTGATGCGGCAATTTGACAAGCGTGCGCTGAAGGTTGAGAAGTCTAACGGCAAGTTGGAAAAATTTGACTTAAAGAAAGTCAAAAAAGTGTTTGATCGTAGTGCAGGAGAGTACAAAAAGGTGTGTCGCTTTGCAGATTTTGTGGAGGCGTTCAAGCGTAACCTCGTGGAGGGTATCAAGACATCAGATATCAACAAGCTGATGGTCAAGACGTGCATTGATTTGGTATCCATCAACAACACCGCATGGCAGCACATTGCTGCACGCATTGCGCTGGGCGACCTGTACAAGCAGGCGACAAAAAACCGTGGCATTAGCATGAAGGAAATCTACACGCCACAGTCCTACAAAGCGCTTGTGGATGAGTACATCAAAGAGGGTTTGTACTACAAGGATTTCTACAAGTACTACTCGGAAGAGGATATCCTGGAGGCCGGCAAGCACTTGTCACTGGACACGGATCATGCGTATGAGTACACGACAATCCTGTCTCTCGCAAAGCGCTACTTGCTCAAGAGTGGGGGCGCGGTCAAGGAGTTGCCACAGGAGATGTATATGTCGGTGGCGCTGTTCTTGGCCATCCCCGAAAAAGCAGAGAACCGCTTGGCGTTTGCGCTGAAAATCTACGAGCACTGCAGCACACAGCGCATCTCGCTGCCGACCCCGACACTGCTGAACTCCCGCACAAACTACCACCAACTCTCCAGCTGCTTCAAGATCAACATTGATGACGACTTGCGGGCAATCTATCACGGCGTGGAGAACATGGCGCAGATTTCCAAGTTCGGCGGCGGTGTTGGTGTGTACTTGGGCAACATCCGTGCGCGCGGTGCGATGATTCGCGGCGTGCATGGGGCGTCCGGTGGTGTGAACCCATGGATCAAAGTCATCAACGACACAGCAATTGCCGTCAATCAACTGGGCGCGCGATTGGGTGCTATCAGTGTGACACTGGACATGTGGCACCACGACATCTACGACTTCCTTGATTTGCAGACGGAGACGGGGGATATCCGCGCCAAGGCGTTTGACGTCTTCCCGGCGGTCTCCATCCCGGACTTGTTCATGGAGCGCCTCAAGGAGGATGCAGACTGGACGCTCTTTGATCCGCATGAGATTAGCGTCTTCTATGGCACACGACTACAGGACCATTTTGGCGAAGATTTTGTGAAGCTCTATACGAAGCTGGAGAAGGACGAGCGCCTTGTGTTGCGCAAGACCGTCAAGGCAAAGGAGCTTTTTAAGAAGTTCCTCAAGACGACGGTGGAAACCGGCATGCCGTATGTCTTTTTCCGCGACACGGTCAATCGTCTGAACCCCAACAAGCACGCCGGCAACGTCTACTCCACACAACTGTGTACGGAAATCTGCCAAAATACCTCGCCGACGAAGTTTGTGGAAGAGGACATTGAGGACGGCAAGATTGTCATTCGCTATGAGCCGGGAGACTTGGTCGTGTGCAACCTTGCCTCCATCAATGTGGCAAAAGTCTACGAAGAGAAGGTGATCAAGCAGGTCTTGCCGGTGGTCATGCGCGTGTTGGACAATGTTATTACGCTGAACTATTACCCGATTAAGGAAGCGGAGCGCACGGCGCTGCGCTATCGTAGCGTCGGATTGGGCTACTTGGGTCTTGCGGAGTATCTGGCGACGCGCAAGCTGGCCTATGAAAGCCCGGAGGCACGTGCAAAAGTGGATGCACTGTTTGAGCGCTACACGTTCCACACCTACCGTGCATCGGTGGACTTGGCAAAGGAGCGCGGCGCCTACGCATTGTACGAGGGGAGTGAGTACAGCAAGGGCATGCTCCTTGGTCACGATGTGACGTGGTTTGTTGCCAAAAACGAGAAGCGTGCCAAGGGGTGGGAGAAGCTCTTTGCGGATATGAAGGAGTATGGTGTGCGCTTTGGCTACCATACGGCACCGGCGCCGAACACCTCAACATCCGGTATTGTGGGCACGACAGCGGCGCTGCTGCCTATCTACAAGCGGTACTTTGTGGAAACAAACCTCTCCAGTCCGACGGTACGCGTGGCACCAAAACTCAATAAAGAGAACTTCTGGTACTACAAGGAGTACACCAGCATGGATATGAAGGATGTGATTGACATGATCAGTGTCATCTACCAGTGGGTGGACCAATCCATCAGCTTTGAGTGGATGATTGACCCGGCACAGACATCCCCGGCGCAGCTCTACGGCTACTATATGCAGGCCTGGGAACAGGGCATCAAGACAGTCTACTATGTGCGCTCACTCTCCGGGGAGGTGGATACGAATGTGTGTGTCAGTTGCAGTGGATAGGTGAGCTGTGAGTGATGAGTCATGAGTTGCGAGAGCAGATGAGTGGCGAGTCATGAGTGGTGAGTTATGCGTAAAGACGTTTAAGTTAAGGAACAACACGTATGAGTACAATGCATGCCAATAAGATTTTTAATCCTGCCGGTGACGACACGATAGCGTCCCGCACCATTATCAAGGGCGATACGACGGGCTTGTTTAACTTAAATGCGGTGAAGTACCAGTGGGCCAAGTCGCTGTATCAAGTGATGATCGGCAACTTCTGGGTACCGGAAAAAGTCAGTGGACTTAAAGATGATGCCCGCATGTTTCAGTCGGACCTCTCACCGGAGGAACAGAAGGCCTACAAGGGCATCCTCTCGTTTCTGACGTTTCTGGATTCCATCCAGACAGTAAACCTGCCGCACTTCAATGACTACATCACCAGCCCGGAAGTAAACCTCATCCTCTCCATTCAGGCCTATCAGGAGGCCATCCACTCGCAGTCCTATGCGACAATTCTGGAGACAGTTGTGGACTCCAAGGAGCGTGAGGAGATCTACTACTTCTGGCGCACGGACAAAATCCTTCTGGAGCGCAATAAGTACATTGGACAAATCTACCAAGATTTCCTGGACACGCCAACAGATGCAAACTTCTTCCGCGGCATCGTGGCAAACTATCTCCTGGAGTCGCTGTACTTCTACAATGGCTTTGCGTTCTTTGACACGCTGGTGGATCAAAGCAAAATGCAGGCAACCGGACGCATGATTGCCTACATTCGTCGTGATGAGCTCACGCACGTGACAATCTTTGCCAACATCATCCGCGAGATTAAGAACGAGTTTCCGGATATCTATGATGAAAAAGTCATCCGCAGCATGATGCGCACCGCTGTCAAGCAGGAAATTGAGTGGAGTACACACATCCTCGGTGACCGCATCCCTGGCATCAACGGTGAGACGACGCGCGCATACACACAGTGGCTTGCCAACCAGCGCTTGGAGATGCTCAACATCGCACCACTGTACCCGGACGCCATTGACAATCCGTATAAACACCTAGACCGCTTGCAGGACACCAACAGCGACAAAGGCAACTTCTTTGAAACCACGGTTGTCAATTACACGCAGTCTTCCAGCATGAACGGTAGCTGGGACTTCTAAGACCACCTTTTCTGCCGCACACCTCGCCCCGCACGAGGTGTGTTTGTGGTATGGTGAAGATATGCAACAAACAGCAATAGTACAACTGGTCGTAGATGAGGCCTCTGCCGGCATGCGTTTGGACCGTTTTGTGGCAGCGCAGCGCCTTGTCGCACGAGATGGCACCGTGCTCTCGCGCAGTGTACTGCGCCGCGCCATAGATGCTGGCAGTATTCGCGTCAACGAGCAGCGCATCACACCACACTACGCCGTACGTGCCGGTGATATCGTGACAATTGATGCACGCGTCTTTGTGCGCCGCACAACACTGATGCCGGATGCAGATGTGGCGTATGATGTGCTCTACGCATGCGACGATTTCCTCATTATCAATAAGCCGCCCGGGCTGCTCGTGCACCCGGTGGGTTTTGACCACGCTGAGCCGACGCTTGCGCATGGCCTACTTGCGCACTATCCAGAGATTGCAACTGTGGGTGAGGATGCGCTCCGGCCGGGCATCGTTCACCGCCTGGACCGCGAGACGTCCGGTGTAATGGTGGTGGCACGCACGCAACACGCCTTTGCATTCTTCAAGCATGCGTTTGCACACCACCGTGTGCGCAAGACCTACTACGCGCTTGTGCACAATTGTCCTGTGCCGGAAACGGGTGTGATTGATTTTCCGATTGCTCGCAGTGTGCGAGGTGACCGTCACCGTGCGTTGCGCACAGAACGCGACAAGCACGCCGGGCGCGTGCGGAGCGCACAAACCGCCTATCGCGTGATGTGCACCAACGGGACGCTGAGCGCAATCTGTGCGATGCCACGCACCGGGCGTACGCACCAAATTCGCGTGCACATGCATGCGCTGGGCTGTCCAATTGTGGGCGACGCACTCTATACACAGCGCCGTACGCAGTCATACCCGATAGCACGCCATGCGCTTCACAGCGGCACACTGGCATTTTGCTACGCAAATCACCTGTGGCGCTTCAGCGCGCCGCTGCCGCAGGACATGGCCACGCTGTGGCGTGAGGCGTGCGCCACCACAGCAGTAAAACACAGCATATATTATGCTCCTGACACATTTCACAAGTCTTGACGCGCTAATATACGCCATGCTACACTCACGACAGCAAATGGAGTAATACTCACACACATGACATCCAAACAAAAATGCACGCTCATCCTCTTCATCCTGACACTCCTCCTCACAACAAGCGTGTGGTTTTTTGTGCACAACCGCACGAAACAGTCTGTGCAG
>JALXES010000068.1 GCA_027069365.1 Candidatus Moraniibacteriota bacterium
TCCCACGCACGTGCGCTTCAGCGTGGCGGACACAGGTGTGGGCATTCCCAAGGATGTGGAGAGCAAGTTGTTTAGCAAATTTTCCCGTGCGGACAAGCACCAGCTCAATACGGAGGGCGCCGGCATCGGATTGTATGTGTGCTACAACATCGTGCACGACCACGGTGGGCGCATTTGGGTGGAGTCTGAGGGCGACGGCAAAGGCGCCGAGTTCATCGTAGAGCTCAGCACACAAACAGACGCGCAGAAGGCTGCACAAGAACGGGAACAGGAGTAGGCGGGAGAGTAGTGTCGCATGTCTCCGACGCAGCACGCCGCGCAAGTTGCGCGCTGTCGGAGGCGTGGTATAATAGAAGCAACAACCATCTATCACCAAGAAGGAAAGTGTTATGAAAACAAAAAGCATCGTAATAATTGCAAGCGGCATTCTCGTGGTGGCGGGAGCTATGCTTGCTGTGCGGCAAACATACGCTGCGACAGATACAGAGCAAGTGACGCTGCAGGTGGATGTTGCGGAAGTACTTGCAATGAGCGTGGATAGTGCAACAGTGGATATGGGCACGCTCACACCGGGCACGCCGGTGACAGGCTCATCAGTTGTAACAGTCACAACCAACGCCAACGGTGGCTATGACCTCAAGGTGAAGCGCGATGACTCTGATACGACGATGGACCACACGGTGCTGCCGTCATACAACATCACCGACAAAACGGCGTGGGATGGCTCCAGTTCTGCGGCGACGTGGAGCGGTACGGGACTGGGCTTTAGCGTCTACGCATCCACAGCGACCAAGAATGCCACGTGGTGGGGTTCCGGCACAGCATGTGACGACGCGGCCAACAAATATGCCGGCTTTCCATCGTCTTACACGACGATTATGAGTCACAGCAGCTACAGTGCCACCTCCACAACCACAAGCGTGTGCTACAAGCTGGATGTACCTAGCACGCAGCGTTCCGGTGCCTATGATGGCACGATTACCTATCAGGCAACGAGTAAGCCGTAGCAGTACGGAATGTGAGAGAATATATGATGCAGGGAATGTTTGCGAAGGGAAGTGATATTTTGCGACGGCACACAGCGCGTGTGCTGTTTGCGGTTTTGTGCGCGGGATGTGGAGGAGTGCAGGCGCAGGCGCAGGTGGCTGGTGTCGTCAACAACGGCGTGCCGGATGGCGGTGTACAGATTTCGCCAATTCGCTTTGAGGCGGATGTTCGTCCGGGCGATGTGTGGCGCGGCACGCTCAATCTCAAGAACTTCTCATCGGAGATACGCGAACTGACACTGTCAGCAGAGGATTTCGTGGTGACAGATGATACGCAGAACATCACGTTCTATCCATCAGACCAGGCACGCCATCTGCAAGTGCCGGACATTGCAGATTGGGTGGTGCTTCCGCAGCGCACAGTCACGCTTGCCGGCAATGCGACGGCGGCTGTGCCGTTTGAGTTGCATATCCCACCAAACGCACCAACAGGCGGCTACTACGGAGCATTGTTTGTGACACAGTCCCGCACGGGGAGCTATGATACTCAGACAGGTCAAGCGCAGATTGGCATCAATAGCCGCATGGGTGCACTGTTGATTTTTGCCGTGCATGGGTCGGAGCCGGCACGTGTGGAAGGCACACTCACGGCATTTGGCCCGACACAAAAAGTCTTCTTTGTCTCGCCGGTGCGCTTCCGTACATCTATCGCAAACAATGGCACTATCCACTTCCGTGGCAGTGGCGCCATCACTCTTGCGCGTGGTGGCAAGACGATTGCCACGCTACCTCTTGCATCGCAGGTAAATTACCCTCACAAAGTGCGCACGTATGCTTCTGCATGGCACTTTGGGCTGCTTGACATGGGCCCCTACACCGCAACAGTGCGCTATGAGTCGCTCAGTGGACTTGTGACACTTGAAGCAACAGAAGTGTTTTGGGTTGTGCCGTGGAGCGCGATAGCGATTGTTGTAGGTATCGTTATCCTGCTTGTTGCGCTGCGTTTCTACATCAAGAAAAACTACGTCATTCAACGCAGATAAGGCAATAGTCGTCCTCGTATTTTTGTGCACGCTATGGCAATGGGATGACGATGTCTTCAATGCTCTCAGCAGAGCGGTTGCGGATGATGGTGATGATGCCACCATTGTTTGTTGCGCATTTTGTGAGAGGCTCTGCAGAGAGCGTGGCGTGGAACGGTTGTGCGATGGCGCACACCAGCACAGTGGCAACGTGCGCCAGGAGTGTCTGCTGCCGCGTGGCAGAGACACCGGCAGCAACCACAAAGAGGCAGATGAATGCTATACTAAAAGCGGTGCGTTTTTGTATGCGGGACATAAATCGGGATGATATAACTAATCACTTTCATTGTATGGCGAAGAAGCGAAGAGTGCAAGTGGTGGTGGCAGTCGCGCTGTGTGGTAGTGTGTTGTATGCGCACGCCCACGCACGCATGAGCAGCTCCAACTACCAAATCAATGCCGACGTTATCTCTAGTGGTGGATCGTTGGGCACGTCCACGAACTACACGCTCAACGACACCGTAGGGGAGGATGTGGTCGGCACGGGCAGCAGTACCACATACATTCTCAAGGATGGTTTTTGGCACATGGTCAATACGTATGTGCAGTTTAGCGTGGACAGCAGCGTTGTGGATTTTGGGACGCTCACACCGGGTACGCCGGTGACGGGCCAAAACGTGCTGAGCGTGACGACAGATGCGTGGAACGGGTACACACTGAGCATTCACAAGGATCACCGCTTGCGTCACACCAACGGCAGCGATGAGATTGCTGACCACGCGGGGACAATTGCCACACCATTGGCGTGGAGCGCGCCCAACACGCTGGGATTGGGCTTTTCTGTTGCTGCCGGCACCAACGTAGAAGCAACGTGGGGTAGCGGCACCAAATACGCGGCAGTTCCCACCGGTAGCGCAACGGTATTTCACACCAAGACAGGCTACCGCTCGCCGGCGGATACCACAACACTCACCTACAAGCTGGACGTCCCCAGCACGCAGCGCAGTGGTCACTACACCAATACTGTGACCTACACAGTCATGCCGGCACTGTAAGTTCCTTTGTCATTTCTAAACAATCTTATGATACTCCGCATCTTCTTGCTTCTTATTGGCGCTGGCACACTGCTCCTTAGTGCTGTGGTGCACGCGCAAAATGCACAGCCATCAGCACAGATCGGTATTGCTGTTGCGCCATCACTCATAGAAGCGTCCCTCACGCCGGGAGCCCAAAAAAAAGGCTCTCTAGCGCTAAAAAACACGTCTGCTACTTCACAGAAT
Organism: Candidatus Moraniibacteriota bacterium; assembly: GCA_027069365.1. Taxonomy (GTDB): domain Bacteria; phylum Patescibacteriota; class Minisyncoccia; order Moranbacterales; genus JALVQA01. The sequence goes on from JALXES010000068.1 coordinate 3,289, forward strand.
GTACGCATCAGCGTGCAAGGTTTTGATATTGATTCCCAAGGCGTGATGTCACTGATGCCTGCAAAAACCGACGGTGTAGATGTAATTTTTACGCAGTCACAGAGCGAGCTTGCAGCCGGCGAGAGTTACACGCTGACATATACACTGCGTGCCGCGGCTGATGCGCCTGACGGTGTGCGCACACTGGCGGTGGTAGTGGAGACGGTGTGTGACAACACGCGCGCCGCAGGCACACATATGTGTGTCCGTGCGCGCATCGCTGTGCCACTGCTCGTGACGGTAAACAGTGTGCATGGTGTGCAGCGCGCGGACGTGAAGTTCCAGCGTACGCCGGCAATCTCGCGTGCGCCAGTATCGCGCGTTATGGCATATGTGCGCAACACAGGCACACGCTACCTGCGGCCGCAGATGAGCGTGGTTATGACTTCTGTGTTTGGACGCGAAGTAGCGCGCGTGGACGGTGTGCCGCAGCAGATTGTCCTGCCACAACACACGCGCACGCTTCAGGCTACACTGACGCACCCGCGTGCATTTGGACTCTATCGCTTTTCTGCGCACATTGCTGATGCCGGTGGAGTGCATCAGAGTGTCTGGTGGGGGTTTGTCTTTGCGGACAGACGCATGCCGTGGCTAATCTTTTTGGTCATAATGGGCACAGGGATCTGGCTGTTCTGGCGACATGCTACTGCCCAGAGGCACGCGCAAAAATAGTGTATTTTTTGAGCGCTTTTTGGTAGTTTAAAAACTGCCAAAAGTATGGTACAATAAAGGGGTAAAAACCGTGATGCGGGATATAGGGAAAACACAGTCAAAAACTACCCAAAACGCAAAAATGGCTCAGAGCAAAAATACAGTATTTCGCAGACTTTTTGTGCATGTACTATGCGTCGTGTGTGCAGCGTTTTTTGTTATGCCTTTTGCTGCACGCGCCGGCATTACCAAAGAGCTCAACTACCAGGGAAAGCTGACCGACGCGAGCAACACTGCCGTCGCGGACGGCTCATACAGTATGACCATCCGCATCTACGACGCGGCGACGGGCGGGAACTGTCTGTGGAGCGCGCGCGGGACATGTGCCAGCCCGCAGTCGCGCAGCGTGACCGTCACGGACGGAATCTTCTCCATTCGCCTGGGTGACACCGCGGCGGGGGACAACGCGCTGACACTGGACTTCAACGGCACCTACTACCTGGGCGTCGCCGTCGGCACGGACGCCGAGATGACCCCGCGCAAGAAGCTCACCGCCGTGCCGCAGGCATTCAATGCGGAGTACTTGGATGGCATCGCCGCGGCAAGCTTCCTGCGCTCTGACGCCGCGGACACCATGGCGGCCAGTAGCAGTAACACACTCCTGACTCTCAACCAATCCGGCACCGGCGACATCCTCAACGTCCTGGACGCCGGCACCGAAGTCTTCACCATCACCGACGGCGGCAACGTCGGCATCGGCACGACCACGCCAACAGCGCCGCTGCACGTTGCCGGGCACTGTGTGACAGCGGACACGCGGCTGCGACGCCGCCGCCGGCGCAGAAAGGGCGCCACAGACACAGAAGGCCTCAGCGACGAAGAGTTAGAAAAACTCCTGCGCGACGGCATCATCACTGGCTTTGATGATGACTACATCTATGACGAGGTGATGATCGTGGATCTTGTCGCCGATGATGAAGTGGCAAGTATGAATGTGCAAACAGGCGCACTGACATGGAGCCGCGTCAACGCGCTTGTGAATATGGGCATCAAGCCG
>JALXES010000069.1 GCA_027069365.1 Candidatus Moraniibacteriota bacterium
GGCTGGTGGGCACCAGCGGCGCCGGCAAGAGCACGATTACCAAGCTCCTCCTGCGTTTTGCAGATGTTAGTGCCGGTGCCATCCGCATTGATGGCCAGGACATTCGCGCTGTGCGGCAGGACGATGTGCGCCGCGCCATTGCCGCCGTGCCGCAGGAACCGCTGCTGTTTCACCGCAGTATCCGGGAGAACATTGCCTATGGCAATCCGACAGCATCAAAAGAAGAGATTGTGCGTGCAGCAAAGATGGCGCATGCTCATGAGTTTATCAGCGCGCTACCACAGGGATACGATACACTCGTGGGGGAGCGTGGCGTGAAGCTCTCCGGTGGGGAGCGACAGCGCATTGCGATTGCCCGCGCCATTCTCAAGGACGCACCAATCATCGTCATGGACGAGGCGACCAGCGCGCTGGACAGTGTCAGCGAGCGCTACATCCAAGATGCCATGGAAGAACTCATCCGTGGTCGCACAGCGCTTGTGGTGGCACATCGTCTCAGCACACTGACCAAGATGGACCGTATTATCGTGATGGAGAGTGGGCGCATCGTGGAAGACGGCACGCACACGGAGCTCCTTGCGCGAAACGGCCGCTATGCGCAGTTCTGGCGCCAGCAATCCGGCGGCTTTGTAACGGAGTGATGCTTTTGCATATGATCTAAGACTCTCTGAATTGACTTTTATCATAATTTATGATATTATCTATTGTTTCAGAAAGGTATGGTATAATGAAAACATTAACCAGACGTCCTATGTGGAAAAAGAGGGAATGGCATCTGAGCTCTATCATTACGCTGGCGCTTGCGAGTGTGGGTGTGTTGTGGGGCGCGCCGGCACTGGCAGCGGACACGACAGCGCCGACGATTACGAGTATCACGCGGCAGAGCCCGACGGCGGCAACGACGACGGCGAGTACAGTGACGTTTCGCGTAACGTTTAGCGAAGCGGTGCAGAACGTGGACACAAGCGACTTTGCGCTGTCTGGGATAGCGGCAACAACAGCGAGCATCAGTAGTGTCACGGCATCTACCCAAGCAGTATATGATGTGGTAGCAAGTGTGCCGGGCGAGGGGACGCTCTCGCTGGTGGTGCAAACCACAGATGATGACATTGAGGATCTCGCCGGCAATGCCTACGACGATGCTGTTGGTAGCACGGAAAGCTACACGGTCAACCATGTGCCAAAGATTACCAGTGTTGTGCGACACAGTCCGACGGATGACACGGTCCAGGTGGGTGCGCTGGTGTTTCGCGTGACATTTAGCGAGGATGTGCAGAATGTCGACACGGCAGACTTCTCTTTTAGCGGGACGGCCGCCAGTGGGGCGAGTGTAACAAGCGTCGCGGCAGTCAGTGGCAGCGTCTATGATGTAGCAGTCAGCGCAACAACAGAAGGAACGTTGGTGCTGATTGTGAAAACGACAACAGATATCACTGACGGCACGCACACCTATAGTGGCACAATTGACGCACATGAGGACTATACGGTCGTCATCGCGCCGACACTTGTCAGCAGTGTGCGCCACGACCCGACAACGGCAACAGTCAATGCCGGCACAGTGACATTTCGCGTGACGTTTAGCGAAGCGGTTACCGGTGTGGATAAGTCAGATTTTGAACTCTCCGGCACAGCGGCAAGTGACAGCACCATCAAGAGCGTCACGGCAGTGTCGCAGACGGTCTATGACATCGTAGTGAGTGTGGTGGACGGTACAGTAAGTGTGGCGCCAAAGAGTGCTGCAACGATTAAAGATCTGGACAATCACAGTTACGTCGCTTCATCTTCCGTCACACCGGAGACGTATACGATTGGCTACGCACCGCTCGTCACTGTCAATGCAAAGACCAAGGTGGACACGCGTGCGATTACGGATACGACGATTACTGTGACGGACGATACGTCTATTGCAAAGGAAAACGTGAGTATTGATGCAACAACGACGGTGACAGCGACAGACTTATCGTGCACACAGACCACAAGTACAAAGGTCACGTGTACGGTAAAAATCGCCGGTACGGGCACACTGGTGATACGTGCGGTAGATGCACACGGCAATGCTGCAACGGTGGCAGAAAACGGCTACCGCGTGACGCGCAACATCAAGCCATCACGCCCAAAGATCAAGCGCACGAGCACGCAAAAAAAGAAAATCAAGCTCTCCAAGAAACGCACAACGTACTTCACAAAGAAGAGCGCAACGTTTCGTGGAACGCAGGAGGAGCTCAAGGGTGGCACGGTCAAAATCTATGACGGCAAGAAGAAATTGGGCGAGGCAAAGATTAGTACACGTGATGGCGCGTGGAGCAAGTCACTAAGCTTCGCGAATGGCAAGTCGTACAAACTGACGTTTAAGTTCTATGATAAGCACGGTGACAAGATTACCAGCAAAGGGGCGTACAAGTTCTTTGTGGACAGTGAGAAGCCAACGTTCACCAATCTGCCGCAGCGCTTGACCAAGCGTGCGGGGCAGCGTATCTGGTGGGAGGCAACAGATAATCACGCCGTGAAGCGCTATCGCTATACGTGGCGTGGGCGCAAGACAAAAACAACAGTGCCGCACTTCATCGTCCCGCGTGGCACACCGCGCGGTACGTATGAGCTTGTGGTGCGCGTCTATGACAAGGCGGGGAACAAAACCGACAAAAAGGTAACCGTTACTGTGCGCTAGTAATGCAGTGCCGCTGAGAGAGAAAACACCGGGTGACGTCCCGGTGTTTTTAGCGTTGAGCGGTGTGGCATTGAAGCTTCTGCGTGACCTCGTGCAGGAAGCCGTCAATAAGTGTGCGGCGCGCTGCAACTTCTGAGAGGCCGCGCGTCATCAGGTAGTGGAGGTGTGCGTTGTTGAGTGTGGCAACAGTTGCGCTGTGGCTGCACTGCACGGTGGAGGGAAATACCTCCAACTGTGGCGTGGTGCGCACGTGGGCGTCTGCGCTCACGACGAGGTTGTGGTTGGCGAACGTCGCGTGTGTTGTGGCGCTTGTGCTGTCAATGTGAATAGTACCGGTGCACGTGAAGTGTGCATGGTCATCCAGGACACTCTTAATTAGGACATGGCTTGCGCTGCCGGGTGCGTGGTGGTGCTGTGTGATGGTGAGCGTGGTGCGCTGTGTGCCGCGCAGGTGAAAGGCGCCATAGACAAAAACGTGTGCATCCGGCACAGCAACCAGGATGTCCAACGTGCCGTTGCATGCCTCAGAGAGTTGATAGACGTGCGTCCCCGGCGTGGTGATGCGCAGAGGTTCGGCAAGGTCGGTCTGTGTGAGTTCAGTATGCATATGCGGAGAAGCTAGATGGTGTGAGTGTCTTCTACGAGGTAGGCGTAGTGCTGTGTTGCGCGCAGCGCATCACCGGCGGCACGCACTTTGGCAGCGTACTCCAGCGGCTCAATGTAGGTGTGCGCGGCGCGCAGGATGCGGCGATTGATGACGGCGTCCGGCAGAGGAATGCGTGTAGCAGCACCGGCGCGCAACTGTGTGGAGCCGCCAACCAATGAAAGTAGTTTGTCATGCGCTATCTGCGGGAACATGCGCCGGAGCTTGGAGAAGGTGTCACCTGTGCGAATGACGTAGGTTGCGTGGTTGGTGCGGATGTCAGCGGCGATATCTGCAATCTTTTGCGCCATGAGCGCTGTGAAGGTGTCGTAGGTGATGCCGGCGCGCTCGGCTGTGGTGAGCTTGAGGCTGCGGCCGGTGTTGTAGGCGGTCAGCGCCAGTGCCTCGTCACCAACGGCACGATACTCATCGGCCAAGATGGCAGCGGCAACCCGAGCGCTAAAGACCGGATCCGTCAGGAGCTTGGTGCGCAGCGCGTGCGCAGTTTGTGCATCCGTGGCGGTGAGGTCTGCATAGGCATCGTGCAGCTCCGGCGTCTGTGCGATGATGGCGCGGGCGGTGCGTTCTTTAATCTGATACGGCCCCAACGCATCACTCCGGGATGTAATATTCGTGCGAAAGAAAGACTCTTGAATAGGCAGGCCAAAGGCAATGGCGCCGGAAAAACCATAGCGCGCAAAGGCATTGCGAATTGCGTCCGTGTCTGTCTGGGTAATGCGATACGCAGCATCAAGGAAGTCATTGCGTTCATTGCGCTCGTGGTAGGTTTGCAGATGGTGGAGCTGTGCCGCATAGGCGGCGCGCGCAAGGTCCGGGCCGTCCGCAGCACCGAAGTCTGCGCCATGGAGAATGCGCCATGCAACGGTGCGGAAGCGACCTTCATGCTCCGGTGTATTCTCGCGCGGCGGTGTTTCTGCGGGGACATCCTCTGCAGCTGTGCTCGCGTGTGTACGTATCTCATGGGTCTCTGCCGCAGATGTCTGCGCGCGCTCTCGTTCCCGTGTACGTTGCCGCTGACGCGCTAGGTCTTGCTCGTGCAGGCGTTCCGCCCATTTAAAGAGGCGTCGGCCACCAAGCACAGTCTCAGCTGCCAAGAATGCCAGAAGCGTGCGACGTGACGGGTCAAACCCCGGTGTGGTCGTATCGTTTACTTCAGCTGCGCTGGTATCGTTCTTTTGTGATGGGAATTGTTCTTTCATAAGCATCATTTAACCAACACTGTTCTCCATTTCCAGATTGATGAGGCGGTAGAGCTCAATCGCGTACTCAAACGGGATTTCCTTGGCAACGTGTTCAATGAAGCCGTTGACCAGAAGACCGCGGGCACGCGCTTCCGTTAGGCCGCGACTCATGAGGTAAAAGACGCGCTGTTCATCAATGCGCTCAACACTCGCCTCATGCTCCACTGTGGCATCACGCGTGTGCGTGTCAATCGTGGGGTAGGTGTCGGTGCGGGAGATGTCATCCAGTAGCAGTGCGTCACACTGTACGGAGCTCCTGGCGTGGTGTGCGTCCTTGCCCACAAAGACCAGTCCACGGTAGGAGCTGCGTCCGCCGTCTTTGGAGATGGACTTGGAAACGATGCGGCTTGTTGTGTGTGGCGCGAGGTGCAACATCTTGGCGCCGGCGTCTTGGTGTTGCTTCGCGCCGGCCAGGGCGATGGAGAGAACC
>JALXES010000070.1:0-11962 GCA_027069365.1 Candidatus Moraniibacteriota bacterium
ATGGTATCACTGCACCGTATGAACGCACGTATGCAGACAGGGGCACATTCCGCATCACGGTTACACCACCGGCGCCGGGACAGACATCGGTTGTTGTGGAGTCCCAAGGGTGGACGACGCGCAATCCCAACGTAACACGAACGGTGCGCGTGCGTTTGCGGCGTCCTTCGTGGAGTGAATACGCTATTCTCTCAGATGCAGATACACGCTTTGGTGACGGGACAACAGTGTTTGGGCCGCTGCACAGCAATGGTGGCATCCGCTTTGATGGCGTGGCGTACAACACCGTCTCAAGTGCACGCGAGACGTATACTGACCCCGACACGGGCCTTACGCAACCGGGCGTGTGGACAAGTTGGCCCGGCGGATACAACACATCAATGAACAGCACGGTGTTTGTTGCCGGGACAGAGTTTCCGGTGAGCGGTGTTGATTTTGGCAGTGTGACAACAGATATCTCACTCATGCGCACAGAGGCGCAGACTAACGGTGTAGCCTTTGACGATGCCGGTTATGGGCGTCACATCATCTTGCATCCGGACGGTACATTTGAGGCGCGTGTTGTGACGCAGTATGATACGGAGTCAAACGGCATCATCGCAGAAGGGTCCCCACAAGTTTACACGATCCCCAACAACAGTATCATCTATGTGGATGACAATATCTGGGTAGAGGGACGCATTGACGGCGCGCACGTGTCTATTGTGGCGGGTGACCACACCGGCGCACAGACACCGCGCATCCTCATTGGCAAAGATGTCCTCTACACATCCTACGACGGTTCTGACATCATTGGTCTCGTGGCGACGGGAGATATTGAGATTATCCGTGACAGTGAGGACGATTTGCGCATTGATGCGGCGCTGTTGTCGCAGAGTGGGCGTATTGGTCGCGCGCACTATGGGTGGTATTGCAATGCGTGGTGGTGGTTTTGGTGCATTGATACGGTGTATGATATCAAGACCACAATCACAATCAATGGTGCGCTTGCGACGTATCAGCGCTATGGCTTTGCGTGGACAGATGGTACCGGATATATCAATCGTAATCTTATCTACGACAATCACTTGCTCTACCAGCCGCCACCGTTCTTTCCGACCGGCACACACTACATCCCCGACCTGTGGGAGGAGCGGTAGATTTCATGGTACAATAGAGAGGTACTGAAGGGGTGCACACACAAAAACAACGACGAGAATCATGTTACACAAAACAGGAGTTGTAGGTGTCTCAATTCGCGATGACATCGTGCGTGTTTTGCAGTTGACATATACAAAAGGTGTGGCAACAGTTTTTGCGTTTGGTGCAGCGCCGCTTCCCAAGGGAGCTGTTGTCAATGGAAATGTGGAAGACCCGGTGCGCGTGGGTGAAACGGTGCGCGCTGTTTGTGAGCATGCGGCGCCACATGCTGTGGATGTAACACGTGGGGCGGCGTGTGCACTGCCGGAGTCAAAGACATTTTTGCGCATCATGTCACTGCCGCGCATGCCGGATGACCAAGTGGCTAGTGCTGTGAAGTGGGAAATGGAAGGCTATGTGCCGTTACCGATTGACGATGTGTACTATGATTACCAGCATGTGCCGGTATTGGAAAATGGTGAGGAGATGATGTCGATTGTTGTCGTGGCGGCTGCGCGTAGTGTTGTAGATAGCTACATTATCGCACTGAAACATGCCGGGTTGCACGTGCGGTGTATTGAGGCGGACAGCACGGCAGATGCACGCGCTGTCGTGCGTCCGGACGCATCCGGCGGGCAGATGGTGGTATTTTGTGGAGATACGAGTTCGCGCTTGGCGATTGTTGTTGCGGGTGTTCCCATTTTTGCCGTGAGTGTGCCGGTAGGGTACCAGACATTTGTGACGGATGTCACGCGCGATCTCGGTGTTAGTGTGCAGGAGGCCCAGCGTCTCATCGCTGCAGACGGTATTGGCTCGTATATTGTCAACGACCCACTCTTTGACGCCGTGGCACCAAGTGCGCGTGTGCTGTCAGACGAGATACGCAAGAGCGCTGATTTTTGTCTCCAAACCCTTGCACAATGTCAAAATGTGACATCTGTTGTTCTGTGCGGCAAGGGAGCAACGATCAAGGGATTACGCTCATTTCTTGTGAAAGAAACAGGCATTCCCATGGTTATCGCTGACCCGTGGCAAAATGTACAGCGCGCACAGGATGTGCTGCCGCCACTATCCCGCACGGAGGCGCTAGATGCTGTTACGGTAATTGGCTTATCTTCACGAACACTGACTTATGCAGATTTCGATTAACCTCCTCCCACACAGAGAAAAAGCTATCATCCGTAGGGCGCTTCGGATGCACATGATTTTGGCGTATGGGTCGCTCATCGTCCTGGTGCCGGTTGTTATTATGGGTGTGTTGGCGCTCTTACTGGTTGCGACACGCATTGAACAGCGTGGGTTAGCGGTAACCCGTGACCTCCTTCACCAACAGGGGAGCATGCAAGAAATGGAGCGTGCCGACTATACGATTGCGCAGACCAATCGTGCCGCACGCCGTGCCCAGAAGATGATGCGCAGCCAACAGCATCCGGCAGAAATTCTCTCTGCGCTGAGCGCTCATGCGCCACGCGATGTGCAAGTGACACGCCTCGTCATCAATGGTGATAATGTTACGGTACAGGGAACTGCTGCGCAGCGACAAAGTGTCATCACCTTCAAACAGCGCTTGGAGGCATCGGGATGCTTCACACAACTCGTGCTTCCGCTGACCAGCCTTGTTGACCGTCACGACACAGACTTCACGATAACCGCACAAAAAATCCCATGCTCATGAAGACGTTTCTCACACAATATGCAGACCGGCTTGCTGCAGCACTCATCATGGTTATGCTGGTTGGTGTAATATTTTTCGGGGTCGTCCCGCTGACGGATGCGATACGAGATGCACGCATTGCCAACGAGAAAGAGCGCATTGCGCAGGATGTTCTGACGCAACGTATTGCCCAGAGAAACCATGTTAGCAAAGAACTCGCTACGATTGCACATACCAAAGATATCCCGACACTTCCGACAGAGGCAGACATCATCGCACTTATTGAGATGCTGGAACAACGTGCAGATGCGCGTGGCCTCACGGCGCGCTTTGCGGCGCTCTCAGAAGAGCAGGTCACCGCATTGCAACGCAAGGAGGCTTCTGCAAAAAAGGCAAAGCAAGCAAAGGATGTGACCGGACAGAAAAAAGAGACACCGTCATTGCGCACGCAGAAGTACTTCACAATTACACTTACCGGACCGTTTGATGCTGTCGTTGATTTTATGCGCGTACTAGAAAATGCCCCCGTCTTCATATTTATGGATAATGTAAGTATTGTGCCGCAGCCGACCGTGCGGCGCAGTGGCACGGGTGTTGTGTTGCGTGCTCCCCAGGATGCACCGCGCGTTTCGGAGAACACGCCACAGCATCACGTTGTGGCAACGATTAGCGCGCACATGCCATTTGCACAAAACGTCACCACGAAGCGTACGACGCAATAGAGACCTATGTTTGAAAAAGCACACACCGCACACGACCACATTTCCTTGCGCACACGCGCACGCGCATTTGCGTTGCGATGTGCCCGACGTCACCTCTCGTGGCTCCTCATTGGGGCCTTTGCGTGCGCAGCGGGATGGGTGGCCTTTGTCTGGGCGACGCTGTTTCGCGCAGATGTGCTGACACAGGAGGATATTGCCGCCGTGCGTGCGTTCTACGCCGGCACAACATTTGACCGTGCGCGTTTTGATGACGTTGTGGCACGCATGCGCGCACGCCATGAGGCGTTTACTGCTCCCGCGCAGCATGTGGACAAAGACATCTTCTTCCCGGCAGACTACACGCCACAGCGCACGGAACGTCAGTAGAAGCTATTGCGCAAAAGCGGGAAGTCTGGTAGGATTGAGAACGTAAGTGTAATTGGTTAACGTCTACAGTGGTAGCGGCCAGAGGACCCTGCGACTGTAGTGCGGATGTACTATGTTGACGAAACGACAAAAGATGAATGCGACGCGCGCTGTACGTCGCCACGATACGGATACCGGGTCACCGGAGTATCAAATTGCGCTCTTTACGCAGCGTATCAAGAAGCTGACAGAGCATCTGAAGAAGAACGCACATGACTTTCACTCCCGTCGTGGGCTTCTCAAGATGGTCTCAAAGCGTCGCCGCCTCATGGCATACTTGAAGAGTCGTGATGAAAAGGCGTACAAAGCACTGACACAGAAGCTGGGACTCAAGGAGTAGTTCCGCGCAAAAGTCGCACACCGCGACTTTTGTTTTTGATAACGAAAAAGAGAGTGCGCCACACGCACGGCGCACACTAACAGCAAAAATATATGAGTCTTTTTTCTGAACAGCGTGTCGCCGTGTTGGTGGACATCCAAAACTTGTACTATACAGCACGTGTGCTCTACAACAAGAAAGTGAACTTCAAGAACGTCCTCACAGCGGCAGTGGGTGACCGCAAAGTGATTCGTGCCATCGCCTATGGCATCTCCACGACGGAGGGGATGGAAGAGAAGTTCTTTGAGGCGCTGGAAAATGCCGGCTATGAGGTCAAGACAAAGGCGCTTCAGATTTTTGCCGGTGGTGCCAGGAAAGGGGATTGGGATGTAGGCATTGCCGTGGATGCCATTAAGTTAGCACAACGCGTAGACGTTATCGTTATTGTTTCCGGTGATGGCGATTATGCGCCACTGGTGACATACATCCAAAACAGTACCGGGTGTCGCGTGGAAGGCGTTGCGTTTGAGGAGTCTACAAGCGGCCTCTTGCTGGATGAGCTAGACAGTTTCCAAAACCTCAGTGCCGACAAGCGACGCTTCTTGCTGTAGGAAGCAGCACACAGGGGTGACATTTCGTGATATACTGAAAGTATTGTACATAAGGAGGGTAAAGTGAAAAAGAAAAACACGATCTTATGTACATCAAAGATCAGCGACTCCATGACTTCTTACGTGACAGTAATCTAATTTCACAGGATGAACTGGCAGCTGCGTACAAGACATCGCGCACATCTGCACGGTCGCTTGCGGACGTGCTGCTGGAGCAATCACTCATTGATGCGATTTCACTGCAAAAGGTGCGTGCGACCATTCTCGGCATCCCGTTTGTGGATCTCGCCGGGCAGAAGATTGACTTGGATGTGCTACGTGTTATCCCGGAGGCGGTCGCAAAGAAGCATCACATCGTTGCCTTTGCGCGCACGCCGAGCGAGTTGCGTGTGGCGATGAGTGACCCGGAAGACTTGCAAATTATTGATTTTATCCGCAAAAAAACCGGGCTGCGCATCGTGCCGTGTCTCTCGTCGGCCGAGGGCATTGACGAGGCGCTGGTGCAGTACAACAAGAGCCTGCAGGCAGAATTCAGCGACCTGATTACAGCAGACGCGGCGGCCGTCAACACGCAGGAGAACCTCGCGAAAATTGCCGAGGACCTGCCGGTGGTGCGGATTGTAGACACGTTGCTGAAGCATGCTGTGCTACAGTCTGCCAGTGACATTCACATTGAGCCGGAGGAAAAGGACGTTATTGTGCGCTACCGCATTGACGGTATTTTGCATGATGCAATGACACTGCCAAAGGCGGCGCTGCGTGGCATTGTGGCACGCATCAAAGTGTTGGCGAACCTCAAATTAGATGAGCATCGCCTGCCACAGGATGGGCGTTTCAAGATTGAACAGGATGGCAAGAAGATTGCGCTGCGCGTGAGCATCTTGCCGGTATTTGATGGTGAGAAGGTGGTGATGCGTTTGTTGGATGAGTCATCAAAGGGTCTGACGCTGGAAGCGATAGGTCTCACCGGGCGTGATCTTGATATCGTGCACCAGAATATTGCACGTCCTAACGGCATGATTCTTGTTACGGGACCGACCGGTAGTGGAAAGACAACGACGTTATATACAATCTTGGACATTCTCAATCAACCGACAGTTAATATTTCCACAGTAGAAGATCCGGTGGAGTATCGCATGGAGCGCATCAACCAAACGCAGGTGCAAGCCAAAATTGGCATGACGTTCGCAGCGGCATTGCGTGCGCTGCTGCGTCAGGATCCGGACATCATCATGGTAGGGGAAATCCGTGACCAAGAGACGTTGGAGGTGGCAATGCACGCGGCGATGACGGGGCACTTGGTGCTTTCTACGCTGCACACCAACTCCGCGGCCGGCGCCATCCCACGCATGGTGGATATGGGCGCGGAGACGTTTCTGATTGCTTCAACGCTAAACGTTGTCATTGCGCAGCGTCTGGTGCGGCGATTATGTACGGCATGTCGCGCACCCGTTCCACTTGCGCAGGACGCAGTACACTCACTCAACCGCATCATCAACCTGGAGGAGACGCTTGCGCGCCTCAAAAAGCAGAAGCGCATTGCCGATGATGTGGACAGCGCGCACATCTCGCTCTATCGCGCTGTAGGATGTGATCGTTGTGGTGGCACCGGCTACAAGGGGCGTGTGGGCATCTTTGAAGTTCTGGAGATGACGCAGGAGATAGAGGAAGCGACGCTGCACGCAGAAACGACTGATACGATTACGACGATTGCGCGGGAGAAGAATGGCATGACACTCATGATTGAGGATGGATTGGCCAAGGCACTTGCCGGGCTGACGACGATTGAGGAAGTTTTGCGTGTGACCAAAGAATAGCCTATGCCGCAATACACGTACACAATTCGCATGCATGATGGCACGCAGCACACCGGTACGATTGAGGCGGAAGATGCGGCACATGCTGCCAAGCAAGTGCGCCAGGGCGGTGGTATTATCACCGCGCTGGAAGAAGCAACGCCCGGCACGACGAGGAAGAAACTCAGTGACATTCAACTTTTTGGCGTGCCTCTCAAGGAGCGCGTGCTGTTTGCGGTAAATCTCAGTGTTATGGTAGGTTCGGGGCTGCCGATTGCGCGTGCGCTAAAAAACCTCTCAGAGCAGTCCAAGAACAAAGCAACGCGCACAATTGTGCTGCAGCTCTACGCAGACGTGCTCAAGGGTACGGGCCTGGCAGATGCCATGGCAAAACACCCGGAGATGTTTGATGACCTCTTTGTCAACATGGTGCGCGTCGGTGAAGTTGGTGGCAACCTTGACGAGGCGCTCACGCTCATCGCGCACCAGCTTGAGAAGGAGCAGACACTGCGTGCACGTGTACGGGGGGCAATGATGTACCCGGCAATTGTACTCTTTGCCATGGTGGGTATTGCCGTGCTGATGCTGACGTACATCTTACCGCAGATTATGGGTGTGTTCAGCGATATGGGTGTCCAATTGCCGGCGTCAACACTTTTTATCATCAAATTAAGTGATGGGCTGCGGACGCATGGCATAGCCGTAGCGCTTGGTACACTTGGAGGCATTGGCGCACTGGCACTATTTCTGCGCACGATTCCCGGCAAAAAATTGTTTTCTCGGTTTACGGTGACGATGCCGGTGGTCAAGTCAATGGTCATTGCTGTGAATTGTGCGCGTTTTGCGCGTATTCACAGTTCGCTGCTGCGCAGTGGGGTCAGTGTCATTGAGTCACTGACGATTGTGCGCAATACGCTGACAAATACGCTCTATCGTGATGCGTTGGACGACGCGATTGCATCGGTGGCACGTGGCACGTCACTGGCAGATGTTATTCGCAAGTATCCAAAAATCTTTCCCATCATGGTGCCGCAAATGATTGATGTGGGAGAGGAAACCGGCAAGACTGGCGCGATGCTTTTGAAAATCGCGGAATTCTATGAAAGCTATATCGATCAAATGACCAAGAACATGTCATCTATTATTGAGCCATTGTTGATGCTCCTTATCGGTGGTGGCGTCGGCTTCTTTGCGGTTGCGATGCTCAAACCGATGTACAGCGTGCTGGAGAATATCAAGTAGGCATGCCGGCATACTTGCGCGTGCTCACACTTCCGCACTCTCCCAATCTTCTAATCTTCCAATCTTCCACTCTTCTAATCTCCCACTCCCCTAAAGTCCACGTGCTAAGACGATGGCGTCCACACTGCGCGCACCGGCGCGTGCCAGAACGGTGCCACACTCCAAGAGTGTTGTGCCGGTAGTGGCGATGTCATCAACCAAGAGAATACGCGTGCCGCGTACGTCTGCCGGGCGCGTCACAGCAAAGGCGTTGCGCAGATTGTGCAGACGTGCACTGCGGGTCCCGCGTGCGACTTGCGGTGTGGTGTAGCGCGTGCGCACCAAGAGATCTGTGACGACGGGGATGGTCAGAGGGCGTGCCAGTGCACTGCTGAGAGCTGTGGCGAGGTGGGCGGATTGATTGAACCCGCGCCAGCGGAGGCGTCGCCGGTGAAGTGGTACGGGGATGATGACATCCGGCACGGGGAGGGCTGACGTTGTGGCGCTATGCGCAAGGAGCGTGCCAAGGGGCTCAGCAAGCTCCTCAATGAAGTAGTACTTGTAGTGGTAAATAACACGTGCAAGGAGGTGCTGTTGTGCGCCGGTGTGGTGTGTGCCAACATAGATGCTGCGCAGCGCTGCAGCGCCACGACAGTTGCTACAGAGATTGCCATAGGAAGTGGGCGTCTCCTTGCAGTAGTAGCAGACTTGGTCGGTATGCGTGCGGAGGCTGTCTGCACATGGTGCACACAGCCACGTGTCATAGGCGCGACAGCACACGCACCGGCGTGGCGCGAGGAGGTCCAAGGCAAGTGACATCAGCCTATTTGTGCGTAAGAACGATGGCATTATCAGCGACGCGAACAGAGAGTGTAAGAGGTCGTGCGGAGTGTGTCAGCAGGTAGTGCGCAAGGAGGTCTTCGACGTGTGTGCGCACAGCACGTCGCACAGCACGTGCACCGGTGGCGATGTCCTCACCGGCTGTGCGTGCAATGAACGGTGCGACTGCCGGGGATATGCGTACGTGTACGTCATTGCGGCCAAGTGCTGTTTTGAGCTCAGCAAGTGCGGTGCGTGCAATGCGCACGAGCGCGCTGTGCGTCAGTGGTGCAAAGACAATAATCTCATCTAAGCGGTTCAGAATTTCCGGCGTGATGGTGGCACGCAGCTCCGTGAGGACATCGGTTTTGACGCGGGCAAATTCCTTGCGGAGTGCTGCAGGTGTGCGTGCAGTCTGTGTGTGTGCAAAGCCCATGCGCGTGCTGTTGGTCAGTGCCTGCGTGCCGATATTGGACGTCAGGATGATGATGCTGTGGCGGAAGTCTGCGCGCTCTCCGGCAGCGTCGGTGATGGTGCCATCCTCAAGAATTTGCAGCAAGATGTTGAGCGTATCAGGGTGCGCCTTTTCAATTTCATCAAACAACACGACGCTGTAGGGGTTGGCACGGATTTGCTCCGTGAGCGTACCACCTTCGCCGTGACCAACGTAGCCAGCCGGTGCACCCAGGAGCTTGGAGATGGTGTGCTTCTCCGTTAGCTCGCTCATATCCACGCGAATCAGAGTGTTGGGGCGGTCAAACAGTGTCTCAGCAAGCGTTGTGGCGGTGAACGTCTTGCCGACACCGGTGGGTCCGAGGAAGAGGAATGAACCAACGGGACGTCCGGTCGGTGCCAAGCCGGCAAAGCTGCGTGTCAGGGTGCGGGCAATTGCATCAGTAGCATCCTGTTGGCCAATGATGCGGCGCTGCCATGTACGGAGTGTGTCGTTGAGGTCGGATGGCGTGGTGTGCACAATTTTGTGCACGGGGATTTTTGCCACGCGCGCTACGGCATGCGCCACATCATGTGTAGAAAGCTCCCGAGTAACCGTGGCGCGTGAGAGGGCCTTTTTGGCTGCGGCAATGCGTGCGCGCAAGACCTCCTCCTCATGACGCAGTGCGAGTGCGGCATCATAGTCTTCTGCAACAATAGCATTGGTTTTTTGGGTCAGCGTGCTGCGGTAGGTACGCTCTAGCTGAATGAGCTTTTTGCGTGCCGCATCGTTGTGCGTGTGCACACGCACACGTGCTGCCGCTTCATCCAGGATGTCAAACGCCTTGTCCGGCAAGTGGCGTGCAGGTACATAGCGGATACTCCAGTCAACGAGCTGTGCGATTGTTGCATCACTGATGGTGATGCCGTGGAACTTCTCATAGTGTGTGCGAACGCCTGTGAGGATGGCAATCGCGTCATCACGTGAGGGTTCCGGTACGTCCACGGTGTGGAAGCGACGCGTCAGCGCACTGTCCTTGGTGATGTGCTTTTTGTATTCTGTCGGCGTGGTGGCGCCAATGATGCGCAGTGCGCCACGGCTCAGTGCCGGCTTGAGGATATTGGCGGCATCCAGCGAGCCTTGTGCATTGCCGGCGCCGACAATCATGTGGAGCTCATCGATAAAGAGAATGACGGTCGGGTCTGCCGTTGCTTCGGTGATGATATCTTTGAGGCGCGCTTCAAATTCACCGCGGTATGTTGTGCCCGCTACGAGACTGGCGAGGTCCAGTGTGAGGATGCGCGCATTCATCAGGTGCGCCGGCACGTCGCCGCGTGCGATGCGCCGTGCGAGGCCTTCTACAATGGCGGTCTTGCCGACACCGGGTGCGCCAATCAGGAGAGGGTTGCTCTTCTCTTTGCGCGACAGCACGGCAATGATATCATCCACAATATCGTCGCGCCCGATTAGGGGTGTGTCGTTTCCGGTGTGGGACAAATCCGTTGTGAAGTGGTCAAGCGCACTCTCTTCAGCGTGCATCCCATCACCGGACAGCGTGTCGCCGTCGGTGAGAAATTGCGTGAGTTGCGCCAGAGGGCTATCGCCAAATGCGCCCTGTGTGAGCTCGCGCCCAGCGGATGCTTTTGTTGCATGTTCCAGGAGCGCGCGGACAGCTGTATGGTCCGTTGCCAGAATTGCGTGCACCAGATGCTCTGTGCCAACATAGGGGTAGCCTGCGCGTCCGGCGATTTTGTAGGCACGCACCAGGACATCCTTCAGAAGGGGATCTATTGTCGGGATATGTGCACGCGTTGTGCCACGTGATTGTGTGCGTGCGGTCCCGAGGTGGGGCATGAGTGTTTCTGCCGTGAGGTTGAGCGTGGCAAGCATGTGCGCACCGGCGCTGCCTTTTTGGGTAGCGATGGCGTAGAGCACGTGAAAAATTGACACACTCCGCGCGCCGCGCTCCTGGGCAAGGTCGCTTGCAAGCAGCAGCGCACCACGTGCGTGTTCGGTGAGTTTGTCAGAGAGGAGAGAATGAGTCATACAGGTAACAAGAGTCACAACGTTTTCATGGATGTATGTAGTGTATACACATTGTGGCAACTTTACTGCAGAATGTCAATTTTCTGTGGTAGAA
Organism: Candidatus Moraniibacteriota bacterium; assembly: GCA_027069365.1. Taxonomy (GTDB): domain Bacteria; phylum Patescibacteriota; class Minisyncoccia; order Moranbacterales; genus JALVQA01. The sequence continues at coordinate 11,240 of JALXES010000070.1, forward strand.
TGTGAGGATAACATTATGATAGTATTGCGTATGACATTTTCCTTCTCCCTTCTTGTAACGGTCGCGCTCTATAGCGTGCCGGCGCTGCTGGAGACATATGGGTTGCCCACATGGCAGTCGCACTTTACCTGGGCGCTGGGCTGGGCGCTGTTTGTGGTGGCGGTGTTCTTCATCGGACTGCTGCGCGCACCGGATAGAGAGGGGCATGGGCACGCGCCGCTGGCATTGCTACTGGGGATGATTGTCGGCATGGCTATCAATGCGTCGGTACTGCAATCTCTTGGAGAGAGCGTATTTTAGGAGGGCGCCGTGTCTTGACACTTTCGGAGAGTTTCCTATACTAAGAAGTGAACTAGCACTCACTGTGAGAGAGTGCTAGGTTCTGGAGAGAAATAATAACAACGAAACCTATGGCAAAAGATCTTGCATATGGCGCAGATGCGCGCAAAAAAATGAAAGCCGGCGTGGATAAGGTCGCCGACGCGGTGAAGGCCACCATTGGGCCAAAGGGGCGCAATGTTGTCCTGGACAAGGGCTTTGGAGCGCCAACTGTCACCAACGACGGTGTATCCATCGCCAAGGAGATTGAACTGGAGGACAAGTTTGAGAACATCGGTGCGAGCCTCATCAAGGAGGTTGCCAACAAGACCAATGACGCTGCCGGTGACGGGACCACGACGTCCACGGTCATCACGCAGGCGCTCGTCGCAGAGGGCTTGAAGT
>JALXES010000070.1:11972-16281 GCA_027069365.1 Candidatus Moraniibacteriota bacterium
TGAAGTACGTGGAGACGGGCATCAACCCGGTTGGCATCCGCAAGGGCATGGAAGCGGCAAAAGATGCGGTTGTTGCGGAGTTGCAAAAGAAGGCAAAGAAGATTTCTAGCCGTGAAGAGATTGCGCAGGTTGCTGCAATCAGTGCGGAGAGTCAGGAGATGGGTGAGATGATTGCCGACGTGATGGAGACCGTTGGTAAAGACGGTGTCGTGACGGTGGAAGAGTCGCAGACGTTTGGTCTCTCCAAGGAGGTTGTGGAAGGGATGAACTTCAACAAGGGCTACGTCTCACCGTATATGATTACCGACGCGGAGAGTCAGCGCGCGGAGCTCAAGGACCCGGCCATTTTGCTGACGGACAAAAAGATTTCTTCCATCAAGGAGATTTTGCCACTCTTGGAGCAGCTGGCACAGAGCGGCAAGAAGGAGTTGGTCATCATTGCCGATGGCGTGGATGGTGAAGCGCTGGCAACCCTGGTGGTCAACAAGCTGCGCGGCACGCTCAATGCGCTGGCCATTGATGCACCGGAGTTTGGTGATGCTAAGAAGGCGATGCTTCAAGATATTGCGGTGCTCACCGGTGCGACGGTTGTTTCAGAGGAGACCGGCATGAAGTTGGATAGCGTTGGCATGGAGGTGCTTGGAAGTGCGCAGAAGGTCATCGCTTCCAAGAACGATACGACGATTGTCGGTGGGGGTGGCACCAAAAAGGCCATCGCTCAGCGTGTGGAGATGCTGCGTGCACAGGTAGAGAACACAGAGAGCAGCTATGAGAAGGAGAAGCTCCTGAAGCGCATTGCAAAGCTCGCCGGCGGTGTAGCGGTGATCCGCGCCGGTGCGGCAACGGAGACCGAATTGACGTACGTGAAGCACAAGCTGGAAGACGCACTGGCAGCCACCAAGGCGGCGATTGAAGAAGGCGTGGTTGCCGGCGGCGGTACAGCGCTGGTCAAGGCGGCCGCTGCCGCACGCAAGGCATTGCCGGCTGATGCTGACCACGAGTTCAGCGCCGGCTACAAGGCGCTGCTGGATGCGATTACGGCACCACTGCGCCAGATTGTGGCGAACGGTGGCGAGCGCGATGCTGCTGTGGTACTCAATGACATCAGCAGCGCAAAGGGCGCGCTCTATGGCTATGACGCAAGCGCGGATACGTACCGCGAGGACATGATCAAGAGTGGTATCATTGACCCACTGAAAGTCACACGGACCGCACTGGAGAACGCCGTATCCGTCGCATCACTCCTGCTGACGACAGAAGCGGCGGTCACCGACCTCCCGGAGCCGGAAGGTGCTGCGCCGGCAGCTCCACCAATGGGCGGCGGTATGCCAGGTATGGGGATGATGTAATCCTTCCAGACGGTACAAAAATAGTACAGAAGAAACAACACCTCCCGGGAGGTGTTGTTTTATATGGTGAAACGTGTGATATAGTTGTATTATGTTGACGCATAGGGGAATACCTAAGAATTGATAATGTAAACGTATGACACTCTTTGGTGAACTTTCGGCAATTATTGTGGTTGCGGCGGCGATGGCGTTTGTGATGCGCCTCGTGCGCCAGCCGCTGATTGTCGGATACATTGCGACCGGTGTGCTTGTCGGACCGTACGTGCTGGACCTCTTGCATGCGCACGAGGAGATGGAATTGTTTTCCAAGATCGGCATCTCTACGCTGCTGTTTATCGTGGGACTCACACTGAACCCGGATATTATCCGAGAAGTGGGAAAGTCATCCGCCGTGACGGGAATCGGGCAGGTGGTGTTCACATCGGTTATAGGGTTTTTCTTGTTGCGGCTGATGGGGTTTGACGCGGTTGCGAGCGTCTACGTGGCGCTGGCACTGACATTCAGCTCCACAATTATCATCCTGAAGTTGCTTACGGACCGTGGTGATACGGGCAAGCTCTACGGCAAGCTCTCCATCGGCTTCCTTCTCATTCAGGACCTGGTGGCGACAATGATTTTGCTTGTGGTGGCAATTATTGGCGGGATGGACCTTGCAACAGACGCATCGCCGCTGCAGTACGCACTCCTTGCAGCGCAGCAGTTTGGCGTGCTGTTTGTCAAAGGGTTGGCAATTGCGGTAGCGCTCTACTTTGTTAGTAAATATATTCTGCCACGCTTCAGCCAGATGGTGGCGCACAACCAAGAAGTGCTCTTTATGTTTGCCATTGCGTGGGGGTTGGGATTGGCATCACTGTTCCAAACAATCGGCTTTTCCATAGAGATTGGTGCGCTAATCGCCGGCGCAATGTTGGCGGTCAGCCCATTTGCCTACGAAATTGGCGCGCGCATGAAGCCGCTGCGAGACTTCTTCATCGTCATCTTCTTTATCCTCCTTGGCGCGCACATGGTGCTGGCGCAGCTTACTGCAATTTTCGTGCCGGCACTGGTATTGTCGGCGTTTGTGCTCGTGGGCAATCCGCTCATCGTCATCCTTTTGACAAACCTCATGGGCTATCGTACAAAGACAGCCTTTATGAGCGGCTTGACGGTAGCGCAGATCAGTGAGTTCTCACTCATCCTCGTGGCACTGGGGCAGACGCTGGGGCACATCTCCCAAGAGGTTGTCTCGCTCGTGACGCTTGTTGGCATCATCACCATTACCGTGAGCACATACTTCTTCCTCTACGCGGAGCGAATCTTTGCTATCGTAGCGCCGGTGCTGGAGCGCGTGTTGCCGCGCACGCATCACGTGGCCACTGCTCCCGGTGGTGATGCGCACTACGAGGCATTGCTGTTTGGTTATGACTACGCGGGACACGGGTTTGTGCAAGCGATGCGGCACGTAACGGACAATTACCTTGTTGTAGAATATGACCCGGAGATTGTATCACGACTGCAGACAGCGGGCATCCCGTGTCGGTATGGTGATGCAGAGGATGTGGAGTTCCTCAATGAAATTGGCTATGACAAGGCGAAGCTCGTCATTTCATCTATCCCGTATCTGACGACAAACCTCCTTCTTGTCAAACACTACCGCGCACACAATCCCGATGGCATCATCATTGTGGTGGCAAATGAATATGATGACGTGCAGGAGCTGTACCGTGCCGGCGCATCATATGTGGTGATGCCGTATCACATCGGCGCACATGTTGTGGCGGATCTTGTGGCGCAGTATGGGTGTGATGTGCAGGCATTCCACAAGGAGCGCCAAAAGCACCTTGCGCACCTCGCATCGCCGGAGCATGCGGCGCTGTGGAGTCGCAGAGGTGATGGACGAGAGGGCGACAAGTGTGTATAATGGGGGTGTAACGATGGATTAACGATGACGACTATGTTGGATGATGCAACACGTGCGCGGCTGCGTGCGAAACTGGAAGAAGAAAAAGCGCGCATTGAGGCGGATTTGAGCAAAATCGCGGAGAGAAAGGACAGTGGTGACTTTGAGGCAAAGTTTCCGGAAGATATTGGTGACCGCATGGATGAGAACGCCACGGAGGTGGAGGAGTTTACAGATACGCTTGCTGTGGAGAAGACGCTGGAGTCACAACTCAAGGATATCAACGATGCCCTCGCCAAGATGGATGCCGGCACGTACGGCATCTGTGAAAAGACGGGGCGTGAGATTCCTCTCGCACGCTTGGAGGCGTATCCTGCCGCACGCACGGTTGTGGATGTTGATGCGCAGTAATGTCATGACGGCACGTGCTTCAGCTTCGCAGACAGCAGTCCTCTTTGGAGGGGTGCTGTTTTTTGTCGTGCTGGACCAAGTGGCAAAAGTATGGGCGCGCAGTGCGCCGGATAGCGTGCTGTGCAATGGTGGCATTGCGCTGAGTCTCCCGGCGCCGGCACTACCGACCATCATTGTCTCTATCACAATTATCATACTCCTAAGCATCTGGCTTGCAGAGCACCGGCGCCATGCGCTGATTGAGCGCATCGGCCTGATGCTGCTGATTGCCGGTGGTATCGGCAACACGATTGACCGCATATTTTTTGGGTGCGTGACGGACTTTATCGCCTTCTTTGATATCTGGCATTTCAACGTTGCTGATGCATATATTGCGGCCGGCGTGGCGGCAATTCTGTGGCACATGATTGTTGTCGTACCGGCGCGCCATGATGTGCTACACTAGATGTAGCATTCTGAAGAAGTGTCTTATGCCTGCAAAAATACTATCAGCTGCCACGATTGGCCTGGACGGTGAGGTTGTAGAGGTGGAAGTGGATGTGCTTTCCGGCGGCTTGCACAGTTTCACCACTGTCGGTCTTCCGGATACGGCCGTCAAAGAATCACGTGATCGCGTCGGCGCTGCTATCAAGAACACGGGGATGAAGCCGGTACACCAGTGCGGGCGCAT
>JALXES010000071.1 GCA_027069365.1 Candidatus Moraniibacteriota bacterium
ATTAATTGTATCAATGGCACGCAGTTCTGAGCACGGGCCTTGAGGATAGTGCAAAACAGTGGGAAAATCTCTCTCCTCAATTCCGTCACAGACGGAATACCTCACTGTTTGGCTCGCAAGGTCCGTGGGATGTCGTGTGCGCCTAACACGCGGCACCCTCGCTCAACCGTTTCTCCCTAGAGCGCGGGAGCATCAACAAAACACCGACCCGGAAGGGTAGGTGTTTTTTGTGTGGAAGTCATTGCGAGGAGGTGCGGCACGCACGTGCCACGCCGACGAAGCAATCCCCGTCATAGAGGCAAGAGATTGCTTCGCTGTGCCTGCCTATCGGCAGGCAGGCTCGCAATGACCACTAAAGATATGGAAGATTGCTTCGTTAACTTGGGCTATACTTCGCGCACGTCTTTACATGGGAGAGCACTCTCTGCTGTGCCACATCGCGTGGAGACGAGTGAGAAAGTGATGTCCGGATAGCGCGTGCGAAAAAGCTCATACTTGTGTGCAGATACTTTTTGCGGTGATGTTTTCACTTCATATGCCACGCGAGGAGTGGCGTCTATGACGAAGTCCACCTCATTGCCATCGGTGGTGCGCCAGAAATGAATGTCGCTTTCGTGGTGACTCTCATCAAGCAGCATGCGAAATGTCATATTCTCCAGAAGCGCGCCGTTGTCGGCGGTGAGTGTATCGCTGCTCAGTGTGCCGTTGAGGAAATTTAGTAAGCCGAGATCTGAAAAATAGACCTTTGGCATCTTGCTGATTTCCTTGCGCACATTGGATGTAAACGGTGTCACCAGTGCAATGTGAAAAGATTTTTGCATGATGTGGAGATAGTTGGTAATGGCCGTTTTTGAGACATCAAGCGTGTTGGCAAGTTCCATGGTGTTGACGAGATTTCCGGATTGGCGGGCGAGGATTTTGAAGAGCTTGAAAAATGTGGCGCTGTCACGTACGCCGGTTTCCAAAACGTCCTTTTTGGCATAGGAGTAGACAAGCTCGCGCAGGAGTGACTCACGCTCTTCGCGCGGCGCAAGGACGACAGCCGGATAACCGCCGTAGCGCATATACTCGCGCAAGACATCGTCAGATTGTTTTTGCTCGGAGAGTGTCAATTGCGCAAAGGGCTTCGCCGCAAGCGCAGGGCTGGTTCGGAAGGAGAGGAGTTCCTCAAAGGAGAGCGTGCGCACGGGGAAGATTTTCTTCCGTCCGGAAAGTGAATCGGTAAATTTCTGGTCTATGTAGAATGCGCTAGAACCGGAGACGATAAGTTTGATGGTATCAGCATATTCATCAAAGATATACTTGAGAAAATTGGACGGATTGTCAAGGTATTGAATCTCATCAATAAAAATTGTTGTTCGCTGTGACGAATCAATGGGAAAGAGGGAGAAGATATTGCGGGGGTGTTCATTGAGGAGCGTGAGGTAATCCGGGTCCTCAAGATTGAGGAAGAAGGTTGGTTCGCCTTGTGCGGCAAGGTCATCCCTCAGTGCACGCAAAATGACCGTCTTGCCTGTCTGACGCGCGCCGATAAAGAGAAGTATGCGCTTGTCGTCAAGGTATTTCTTAGCCTCATAAAAGACCTTTCTTTTGATAAGCATAGGGCCGCTGTGTTTAATATGGATTTTATAAATACATATTATCCGATAAAAAGCATTTTGTCAATGACTTTTTTCCATTACTATACAATCTTGCAATCAGATTGCAAGATTGTATAGAGTGTAGGCACCTTGATCGGAGAGTAACAATCAAAAAACAAGCCTCTTGGGCTTGTTTTGTGCGTGTGGGCGCAGAGGGATTCGAACCCCCGACCATCGGCTTAAAAGGCCGTTGCTCTACCGACTGAGCTATGCGCCCGGGAATAGATGAAATGATGTTATACGCTGCGCAAAGATGGTCGGTTCCGACCCATCCCATTTGCCTTACAAGGTCGTGCATCATCCGACTGAGTTATGCGCCCGAAAAAAAGCGACCGGGAAAAAATAACAGACGTGTAACTGGTGCCATGGTAGCACCTTTGCGCCGGAGCGTCAATGCGCGTATAATGAAGGTGGAGCAATAATATTTCATGTATGCAAAAACATCTAATAACTGGCGTGATGGTCGTGCTGGCGGGCACGGTACTTACGGGCTGCGGTACATCATCCGGTGGTGACGTGCGCGGCGCGGCGAGCTTCATTGTGTCCACGGACGGTGGTCAGACATTTACACCGCGCGTGTCAGCCGGTGAGAACAAGAGCATTGCCGGTGTGGACGTCTTGTCTATGGCGTCCAGCGTCCAAAACCCCAAGACAATCTATCTGGGCACGCGCAAGAGTGGTATTCTTGTGACGTACAATGCCGGTGAGAAGTGGCAGAAGATTGTCTTCCCGCCGGAGCGCGTCTATGGACTTGTGGTCAATCCGCAGGATGATAAGGTGGTGTATGCCAGTGGTGTGCATGGCGGGTTTGCGCGCGTGTACAAGAGTGTCAACGGTGGTCAGGAGTGGCAGGAGGTCTATACCGAGCCGGCCAAGAAAACCGTCATCACGGCACTGGCGATAGACCCCGCGCACCCCGACACACTCTACGTGGGCACGAGTGCGGGCGTCATCGTCAAGACAACAGACGGTGGGGCGAGTTGGGCAAATATCTACAATGCTAAAAAGCCCGTCATCCGCATTAAGTTTGACGCCACAGACACGCAGACGGTGTACTTTGCGCTGTACGAGAGCGGTCTGCTGAAGTCGCGTGATGGCGGTGCGCACATTGAAAACTTCACCAAGAAACTTGCCGGCACGGACAAAACGGTGGCGCGCAAGGCGACAAAGCGTCGCTCAACGCGCGTCTACACATTGGAGACGGACCCGCGCGCTTCCGGTGTGGCGTATGTGGGCACGGATACCGGCATCTATCGCACCACCGACTATGGTGTGACGTGGACGGAGCTCAACCTCATTGCGTCCTCGGAGAAGCTGCCAATCAAGACACTTGCTGTTAATCCTCACAAGGACCGGGAGATTGTCTACAGCGTTGCGCACACGCTGTATCGCTCGCGCAAGGACCTCACCGAGTGGACGCCGGTGCAAATCAGCGCGTCACGTGTCGCCTCTGTGATACAATACGATCCAGTGGATGCCGACACAATCTATATTGGCATGGGGGTAGGTAAGAAGTAAGATAATTGAAAACACACATTAATATGTACACACAACTCATTGAGGCAAAGAAAGAACAGTTTGATGCTGCGATTGAGCACTTCCAAAAGGAAATGACGCGCATTCGTACCGGTCGCGCGACACCGGCGCTCGTGGAGGATGTGCGCGTGGAGTCCTATGGCGTGCTGACGCCGCTCAAGCAGGCGGCGAACATTTCCATCCCGGAGCCGCGTCAGATTCTCATCACGCCGTGGGACCGTGCGCTCTTGCCGGAGATTGAGAAGGCAATTGTGGCGGCAAACCTCGGTGTGCAGCCAAACAACGACGGTGCGGCGGTGCGCATCACGCTGCCGGCACTCAACGAAGAGCAGCGCAGGGAGCTCGTCAAGGTGTTGGGGCGCCGCGCAGAGGATGCGCGCGTGGCGGTGCGCAACGTGCGCGAGGAAATCTGGAAGGCAATTCAGGACGCCGAGAAAGCCGGTGAGATATCCGAGGACGACAAGTTCAGCGCCAAGGAAGCGTTGCAGGAGGTCGTGGATCGCTACAACGCAAAGATTGAGGAACTGCGCAAGCAAAAAGAGGAGGAGATTATGACAGTCTAGCCGCTTCCGTGAAACACCTGCCAATGGCGGGTGTTTTTTGGTGTGGTATAATGGCGTGACAGAGGGATGTAATTACACAAGAGCAAGACATCTATGACAACCGCTATCATTTTTATTGCCGTTTTGGCGCTGTTGATCTTTGTGCACGAGCTGGGGCACTATGTCACGGCAGTGCGCAACGGCGTGGGGGCGCATGAGTTTGGGTTTGGTTTTCCGCCGCGCATCATCGGCGTTGTCAAAAACGACGATGGGACGTGGGAGCTTGTCGGGCGGCGGCAAAAGAGGGAGTACAACAACACGATTTTTTCGCTGAACTGGATCCCGTTGGGCGGCTTTGTGCGCATCAAGGGTGAGGATGGTACGGATACAGACCCGGACAGTTTTGCGACACAGAGTGCGTGGGTGCGGTTCAAGATCCTCGTTGCCGGTGTGGTGATGAACATCGTAATGGCATACGTGCTCTTTGTGATTGCGCTGTGGCTGGGCGTGCCGGAGCCGGTGCCGGATGGGACGCCGGGCAGCGCGGTGTATGTCTCACAGGTGCAAGAGAATTCACCGGCCGCAGCGATGGGGGTGCGTGTGGGTGACCGGGTGCGGGCGCTGTGTGATGATAGTGGTTGCACGCAGATTGACGGCGCAGCGACGCTGCAATCGGTGGCGGCTGCGCACGCGGGGCGGCACGTTACGCTGGAAGTTGCGCGCGGCAACGAAACGCTCACGTTGAACGGCACGTTGCGTGAGGGTGATGCCGCACAGGACAGAGGCGCGCTGGGCATCGGCATGGTCAATGCCAAGAACGCCGCGCTGTCATTTCTGGAAATCATCGGTGGCGCCGCCTACCAGACGTGGGACTTTTTGGTGATGATTGTGTCGGGGCTTGGTGCGCTGCTGTGGAACCTCCTGACAGGCACCGGCCTCAGTGGTGATGTTGCGGGACCTGTGGGCATCGCGGTGATGACGGGGCAGATGGCGGCGCTGGGACTGGCGCAGCTGGCACACTTCGCGGCCATTCTCTCGCTGAACCTTGCCGTGATTAACATTCTGCCAATTCCGGCGCTGGACGGCGGGCGCATTCTCTT
>JALXES010000072.1 GCA_027069365.1 Candidatus Moraniibacteriota bacterium
CTGACGGCGACACCAACGAAATCGTCATCGGCTACGGCACCATCGGCAACGGCTCCAATTCCGTCACTCTGGGCAATGACAGTATCACAAAAACTGTCCTCAAAGGTGATGTCGGCATCGGGACGACGAGTCCGGGGGCGAGACTTAATGTTGTAGGGAATGCTCTTTTTGGAGGAACAGATGCCGGATCTGTTGGGAGCGTTGAAATAACAACGGGTGGCACTTCACCTATTAACAACCGTCTTACTTATGGGACAGATGGAACGGGCTGGAAATTTGCAATTGCAAAAAATCAAGCAGGAACGATAACAGATCAACTTGTTATACAAACAAATGGCAACGTCGGCATCGGCACCACCGCGCCAACCCAAAAACTCCATGTCTCAGGCAACGCCCGCATCACCGGTGCGCTGTACGACTCCTCCAACAGTGCCGGCACAAGCGGCTACCTCCTGACCTCCACCGGCTCCGGCACCGCCTGGACCGCCCCCGGCACAGCCCTGGACGAAATCCTCGCCCTGGATGACCTCACCGACGCCCAAAAGGATACCGCCAACAACAACCTTTTCCTCGGTCATGCAGGATTTACCGGTACATTCTATAATAATCACAATACCGCCATCGGCATTGGAGCGTTTGATAACTCAAATACGGATAACTCACAAAATTACTATGGTGATAGTAATACCGCTGTTGGATACAATGCATTATCAAGCAACACGACCGGGTACTACAACTCTGCGCTGGGAGTAAACGCGCTTAGCGCTAACACCACTGGGCACTACAACTCCGCTCAAGGACTGAATGTTTTAGTCTCCAATACCACCGGTTCTTATAACTCCGCACAGGGAGTTAACACCCTCAATTCCAACACTACCGGCTCCTTCAATACGGCGCAAGGTGTGAATGCCTTATTCTCCAATATTACCGGCTCATACAACATTGCTATCGGTATGGGTGCCGGCCGCTACATCGCCGACGGCTCTACTGCCAACGCAACAGGCTCGAAAAATCTCTTCTTGGGATCATACACCAAAGCCCTCGCCGACGGCGACAGCAACGAAATCGTCATTGGCTATAACACCACTGGCAACGGCTCCAATTCCGTCACTTTGGGCAATGACAATATCACAAAAACAATCCTCAAAGGCAACGTCGGCATCGGCACAGCATGGCCGGGTGCCGAATTGGAAGTTGCCGGCAACATCCAACTCACAAACCAACTCCAGTTCAGTGGCACATGGAACCAAATCCAAGGCGCACAAAATGTCAGCCTCAACATCCTTGCGCGTGGCACCGGCAACCTCATCTTTAACACAGCCAATACCGAGCGCATGCGCATTAACTCTACCGGCAACGTCGGCATTGGGACGACAGGTCCAGATGCCAAACTTGCAATTCGTGGTGGTGACGGATCTTCATACACAAGTGGCATGACTCTTGGAGCAACAGGTGGTAATGTATATGCGATGTATCCAACTGTTAATGATTTACGATTTAGGTCAGTTACGGCTGGTTCAGACATTGTTACATTTGCATATGGAGGCAACGTCGGCATCGGCACGACGAGTCCAACCCAAAAACTCCATGTCTCAGGCAGCGCCCGCATCACCGGTGCATTGTACGACAGCAACAATGATGCCGGTACTTCCGGTCAGGTGCTTGCATCAACAGGAACAGGAACAGATTGGATTGACCTCAATGCCGGCGCAAGCGAACTCAACGATCTCAGTGATGCGGCAGTAGGCGTAAACAATAACTTATTCCTGGGTCATGATGGCGGCAGCTTTGGTAGCAATGACTTCTTTAATACGGCAGTGGGCAAGAGCGCACTCAGCTCTTTGAATAACAGCGGTGCATGGTCAAATGTTGCTGTGGGAGTCAATGCTCTACTTAGCAATACCTCCGGATCAAACAATACGGCGGTCGGCATGCAGGCACTTTTCAAAAATCAAACAGGTGACGACAACGTTGCAATTGGCCAGGATGCTATCTACAATAACACTTCAGGCTCAGGGAATGTTGCGATTGGTCGCAGAACAGGTTACAACCTGCTTGCAGGCGCAAATTACAACACACTTCTTGGTTATGAGGCAGGTGACAACATCACCACAGGGGCATTCAACATTATCATTGGTGCATCCGTAGATGCGGTGAGCTCAACAGGAGACAATCAACTCAATATCGGCAATGCCATCTATGGCGACCTTGCAACGGGCAATATTGGAATTGGAGAGTCAAATCCAACCGCAAAACTTCACGTTGGCGGGAACATCAAGGCGTCGTTGAATGTAAGTGATGTGCCGGGGGACTGGGATGTGGTAATTGGAAATCTTTACAATTATACCCTAGTAAAGAATGTGGGAACAATAGAGGAGCCAGCATGGGGTAGCGCAAGTGGGTATAGTATCCCAGATGATGGATCTCAGCTCTCACCAACTTTTGGTGATCTTGATGGGGATGGCGATATGGATCTTATTACAGGAGAAAATAGTGGCTTTTCTTATGCATATGAGAATACAGGCACGCTATCAGATCCAGCATGGACAGCAAAACCAGAGTGGAATCTTCCAGATGTTGGAAGTTGGGCAAAGCCATTTCTTGTTGATATTGATGGAGATGGTGACCTAGATATTTTTGTTGGAAGTTCTAGTGGTATTGTTAAGGCTTATGAGAATACGGGAACAGTATCAGCACCTTCCTGGACAGCAAAGACGGCATGGGATTTGCCGCCTACTTACGTCTATACATCACCGGCCTTTGCCGATCTTGATGGTGACGGTGACATGGATGCGGTGGTTGGGACAAAAAGCGGCAGGCTTCAGTTCTATGAGAATACAGGAACAGCATCATCTCCTACATGGACACTCAATGCCTCTATTTCCTTAAACGCATCCTACCTTACACCCGCCTTTGCTGATTTAGATAATGATGGTGATCAAGATATACTCTTTGGTGCATATGATGGTGTAACTTATGGGTATGAAAATAATGGAACATTCCCAGCTGGCGGAGCGTTTAGTCTAAACTCATCATGGGATATTCCTGATATCGGCTATTATTCACGGCCAGCTTTCATCGACATTGACAATGACACAGCTGCAAACGTCACCTACAACTCCACCACAGGAGAAATCGGCTATGACGTTGCAGAGCTCTATGAAACCACCCAGGATGTAGAACCGGGGGATGTGCTTGTTACCGCCACAGACAACAAACTCCAAAAGAGCACCGAACCATACAGCGATGCCATCATCGGTCCGGTGAGCGCTGCACCGGCAATCCTCTTTGAGGGCGGTGAATTGGAAATTGCCCCAACGCCGGGTGGCTTCAAGAAAGGCACAAAACCACCAGTCGTTCTCGCGGGACGCATTAGTGTCAAAGTCTCAGATATCAACGGCACGCTTCAGGTGGGTGATCGTATCACAACGTCAGGCATCCCCGGCGTTGCCATGAAAGCGACGCATGCAGGGCATACCATCGGCACAGTGCTTGCAGCTTTTGATCCGGAAGACCCAAATACACCAACAACAGACTGTCCGGAAGGGACGCAAGAGGGTGTACGGTGCGGCAAAGTGCTTGCCTTCATCAATCCAAGCTATTGGAATGGGCCTACAAGCACCTATGTCTTCAACACGCAACAAGAGGTTCTCAGCTTTGCACTCTCCTCCATGGCACTCACATCACCGGAAGAATCTCAAGTGTCACAGAGCGTCCTCACACAACTCTCCGACATCACCGTGCCACAAACAGCAGTCATCGCAGAGGATGACACGGGGACCTCACACATTAACCCGACAGCTATTGCGCTTCTGGGCATACAAGAGCTTACTGTACAACAAGAAGCTCTGACACTCCGGACAGATAGTAATATCACCACAATCGCCCAACTTCAAGACAGTGTTGACGAACAGTTCCACACAGTTAGTGTGAGTCTTGCGGATCTCACAGCACAACTCACCGACACTACTACAGCGCAAACCACCCTGGACGGTCGCATCACCACCCTGGAGAGTGACATCGCGCAACTCACCGCCACCCTCACACAAATTCAAGAACAAAACACCACCATCCTGGACTTCTTCCAAACACTCAACCCCGACACCCTCGTGTTGACCGACTCCGACGGCAACGCCGGCATCGCGGGGATTCTGACGGTGCGGAAGGTAGAGGCAGAGGAGGTGGAGACAAAGAAACTCACCATCGGCACTGACACCGACGCACCAACAGTCGGCACCGCCACCATCCCGGCAGGGCAGACGCATGTGGTAGTGCAGACGGCGGCAGTGGGGGAGGATGCAAACGTCTTTGTCTCCGTGCGGAACACGCCAGTCGCAGTGGCGGCAACGGAACTTGTAACCGACGAGTCGTTTACAATTGTTATCGCGGATGCACAGAAGCAGGATGTCGTCGTGAACTGGTGGATTGTGGCGTATGATGGCAGTGCGGACAGCGTGCCGGAAGCACCGGCAGATGATGCCGTCGCAGATAGTACAGCTGCAGACGATACAACACCAGACACATCGGCAGATGCTGCTGCCACAGATGATAGCATGACACCGGACGCCCCTACTAACGACACCGCTTCTGACGCAGCGCCGGACACGACGCAAGGAGGCACTACGGATGACACAGCAAATACCGACGCACAAACCGATGCTACTGCAGATACGCAAGCACCTGACACGGCCGGTGATACAGCCGGTGCATAAGCAATCGCGGGAGATTCTGAGACCTGCCTGCCGGATAGGCAGGTTTCAGGGCCTCGGGCACCACAACAATGCTATACTATCCGTATAGCGT